>JAIRSP010000060.1 GCA_031255375.1 Endomicrobium sp. | reverse complement strand
TTTTTTTAAAAACGTAAAACAATACGTTAATCCTTGTAATATTTATCAATAAAAATTGACACATTTTTATAATGTGAACTGGATTTTATTCTTTCTGGAGATGTCATAAATGATGTTTGAAGTGAATTTTTACAGTTACACTTTATTTTCCTAAAGTAAAGATTTTTAATTGAATTTTTTATAATTTTTTTCACATTTTCAATATTTTCTATTACTGTTTTAACAACAGCATCATTTGTAACTTCAAATTCGTTTTTCCATGCGTCATAATCAGTTACAGTAGATATATTTGCGTAGCATATTTCAGCTTCCCTAGCAAGTTTTGCCTCTGGCAACAATGACATGCCTACTATTGAAAATCCTAGTTGTTTATTTACTTTTGACTCGATTTTTGTTGAAAATTGCGGGCCTTCGATACAAACGTATGTTCCATGATAATGATGATTTAGCTTTAATTTATGTATGCTTTTATGAATAATATTTCTCATTTCGTTACAAAAAGGATATGACATTGACACATGTGCAACTATACCATTTTCAAAAAAAGTTGATGATCTATTTTTTGTTTTATCAAAAATTTGATCTGGTATAACAAAATCTTTTGGTTTTATTTTTTTTTTTAATGAACCCGATGCACTGAATGAGACTATTTGATTTACACCTAAAAATTTTAATGCATATATATTAGCCTTTTGATTTATTTCAGATGGATTTAAGATATGCCCACTGCCATGTCTAGCTAAAAATGCACATTTGATTCCATCGATGGTACCACTAATTATTTTATTTGAAGGTTTTCCAAATGGTGTCACAACGTCAATTTCAACAGCATTTTTTAGTATGTCAATTTTATATAATCCGCTACCACCTATAAATGCAATTTCTATAGAATTTTTATTATCCATTTTATTGTCCCTTTAAATATTTTAATTAAGATGTAATTGATGGATTAACATCTATTACATTAAGTTGTATAGTTTTATTTTTAGCGATTTCAATATTAAAAACAACGTCTATGCAATTATTTAATTGAAGCACTTTGGCAAATTTTGATTTATTCCAAAATATAGCTTGAATTTTTTTATTATTTAAATTTTGCGAAATTTTAAATCTTAAATGTTTATTATGATTACCAAAAAATGATATTTCTGTTGGAATTACATTTTTTATACAAAATATAGGATTTGAATTCCCAATGCCAAATGGTTCCATCATTTTTATTTGTTTGTACAAATAGATATTTAAATCTGATATTTTTAATTCGTCTTCAACATTTATTATTGTGTTAGCATTTATTTTTACTAAATTTTCATCAGCATAATTCAATATTCTTTTTTTAAATTCATTAATTTTTGAATGTTTTAAAACGAATCCAGCAGCTTGATAATGTCCACCGTATCTTATTAATATATCTTTTACACTTTCAAGTGCAGCAATAAGATTAAATTCATCGATTGCCCTAGCTGCACCTATTGCTTTTTCGCCATCTGTAATAAATAAAAATGTGGGCTTCATATATGTTTTTGCCATTTGCGATGCAATAACTCCAGTAACACCATGTTTAATATTTGATGCTTTAATCATCAATATTTTATCATTTTCAATGTTACATTGTTTTTTTAAAAGTTTTTCAAAATGTTTAATATTTTTTGATTGTAACGATTTTCTACATTTATTTAACTTAATTATATCATTATATAAACTTTTTGCTTTAAACATATCATTTGTCATAAGCAATTTAGCAGATAGTATTCCTTTTGACATCCTGCCTGACGAATTCAAAACCGGGGTAATATTTAATGAAATTAATTTTGCAGTAATATCTCTATTTTTAATTCCGATTCTGTCAATAGTATTTTTCATTAATAAATTTAATCCTGGTCTACTTACATTTAAATTATTTTTTATTATTTTCAACCCTTCTTTAACTATAATCCTATTTTCATCAATTAATGGCATACAGTCGGCGATTGTTGATAAAGCGCATAAATCAAGATTTTTTTTAAAAAAAAATGTCATTGTTTTATTTTTATTTTTTTTTGCTTTATAAATTTTAAACAAATCATCAATATTATTTGCTTTGTTGTTTTCTAGCACAACTATCTTATCTTTTAAAAAGATATTTTTCTTAACTAAAATATTTTTAATATCAACATTGTTCGTATATATCATAAAAACCATTTTTGCTGCATTCTTAATTTCAACAATTGATCTGAAGTTATTTTTTTTTATTTTCAAATCATTTTTTAAATAAATATAATTTCCACAATAATCGTCGTTTTTTTTTATGCAATAACATAACATGATTTTTTTATTGTATTCCACATCAAATGTTAACATAAGGGCTTGCATAATTTTTAATGAAACAACACAGCCAGATATGTCTCTAAATGGGTATCCTGATTCATGATTTTTTGGGTTTATTATAGCTTCTGCATTTGGAATTTTATCGCAATTTGGTTCATGGTGATCAGCAATTATTACATCCATTCCAAGTGTTTTTGCATAGTCAATCTCTTTTGTAGATGATGTGCCACAATCAGCTGTAATTAAAACTTTAATTTTTTCTTTAATAGCATATTTTAAAAGAATATTATCATGGATTCCATACCCCTCGCTTGATGGGATATACCATTTAACATTTCCACCTAAGAATCTTATTGTATTAACAATTACATTAACAGCTGTAATACCATCAACATCTTTATCGCCATAAACTAAAATTGCTTTATTTAAATCTATAGCTTTTCTTATTTTTTTAACAGCTATTTCCATATCGTTAAATAAAAATGGATTATATAGACATTCAATACCACCATTGACAAAAATATCAACTTTTTCAAGAGTATCTATACGTCTATTTGCAAGCACTTTATTGACAATTGAAGAAAATTTTGGATGAAAAAATGTTGAATGTCTTATTACTTTTTCATCAATAAATTCTCGATTTTTCATTTTTTAATTTTCATCATTTATGAACATGCATTTTTTTTAATGATTATATTTTGACATTTTTTCTTTTAATAACTTTTAAAACTGCATTAACAATATTTTTATCTTTTAACCCAAATTCGCGAATTAAATCATTTGGATTTCCTGATTCTCCAAATCTATCGTTTACACCAATTATTTCAACAGGTACCGGATGATTTTTTACTATTACTTCTGATATTGCAGATCCAAATCCACCATAAATTTGGTGTTCTTCGACTGTTACGATTGCGCCACATTTTTTTGCAGCTTCAACAATTGTTTTTTCATCTATTGGCTTAATGGTATGTAAATTTATAACCATTACATTTACATTAATTTGATTTAAGGTTTCTGCAGCTAACAAAGACTCATATACCATTGTTCCACAGGCAAAAATTGCAACGTCGTTTCCGTCCTTTAAGATATTTGCCTTACCTATTTCAAATGGAGAATCATGAGTTGTAAATATCGGTGTATTTTCTCTACCATATCTTATATAAACAGGGCCATCAATATAAGAGCTAGCAATCACGGCCTTCTTAGTTTCAACAAAATCACATGGAACTATAACCGTCATTCTAGGCAAACATCTCATTATACTAATTTCTTCTAATGCTTGGTGCGTAGCACCATCTGGTCCAACCATAAGGCCAGAATGTGATCCAGCTATTTTCACATTTAAATTTGAATAGCAGATCGTTGTTCTTATTTGCTCCCATGGCCTACCAGTTGAAAAAACGCCATAAGTTGATATAAATGGTATAAAACCTACAATGGCAAGTCCAGATGCAATTCCAATTAAATTATTTTCAGCTATACCGACATTAATAAATCTTTCAGGAAATTTTTTTTGAAAATCACTTATTAAAACTGAAGAAGCAGTATCAGCTCCTAAGACAAAAACTTTTTTATTTATTTCGCCTAAGTTATTTAACGCTTCCCCAAATCCAAACCTTGTAGCTTTTTTACCATAAATTTTCACTTTATTATTTTTTTCCTTTTTAAAATTATTTGCCTGTTATTTCTGCTAATGCCTTTTCTGTCAATTCTTTTGAAGGGACTTTCCCATGCCATTCAACAGCATTTTCCATAAAAGATACACCCTTACCTTTAATTGTTTTTGCTATTATAACAGTTGGAATTTCTTTTTCAGATTTAAATCTCAAATATGCATCATCAATTTCTTTTAGGTTGTGCCCATCTATCTCAATCGTATTCCATCCAAATGATTTATATTTATATGCCAATGGTTCAACATTCATTATATCTTTTGTTGCGCCATCTATTTGTAATCCATTATTGTCAATAATAGCGCATAAATTATTAAGCTTGTAATGTGACGCAGACATAGCTGCCTCCCATATGCTTCCCTCTTGTTGCTCACCATCACCCATAAGCACATATATTTTATTATTTTTTTTCATTTTTTTAATTCCTATTGCAATTCCTACGGCAATTGACAATCCATATCCCAATGAACCTGTAGACACCTCTATTCCAGGTAACTTTTTGTCTTTTGCTGGGTGACCTTGGAGTCTACTTTTGTATTTTCTTACACTGTTTAATTCATCATTGCTAAAACATTTGGCATACGCTAAAATTGCATAAAGCACCGGGCAAACATGCCCTTTAGATAAAATAAAATAATCCCTGTTTTGATCTTCCACATTTTTACAATCAAACTTCATGTGTTTAAAATACAAAGACACTAAAAGCTCAACTGATGATAAACTTCCACCTGGATGCCCAGAGCCTGCATTGTAGATCATACTTATAATATCCTTCCTAATATTAGTGCATATTACATTTAAATTTAACATCTCTGACATTTTTATATATCTCCTTTAATTAACAAGCACAAGTATAATCAATTTGCTAAAGAACGAAATTTTTTGCAAATTATTTTTTATAATGAAATCAATAAAAAATATCAAAATTGTTTTTCAATTTCCTTTATTTTTTTTATTCTTTCGTAATGTCTATTTTCAAATTTAGTTTCAAGAAAAATTTTTATTATTTTATAAATATTTTCTAAGGTCGTTGTTCTCGAGCCTAAACATATAATATCAGCATAATTATGCTGGGCAGCTAGCCTTGCTGTATTTTCATCCCAACATGTTGCAGCAATTACCCCTTTAACTTTGTTTGCAGCAATTGACATTCCAATCCCTGTTCCACATATAAGAATTCCTTTATCAACTTTTTTAGCAAGTATAGATTTAGAAACCATCACAGCAAAATCTGGATAATCGCAAACACTGTTAATTTTATTAATTCCGAAATCTTCTATTTCATATCCACTATAACACAAATAATTCTTTATTTTATCTCTTATTTTAATTGCTGTATGATCTGTTCCAAGTGCTAGTTTTTTTATTTTATACATAATAAAATTCCAGTATTATATCAAAATTAAAATGACAAAAATACAAATATTTACACAATTTTAATTTCTTTATTTGCGCATTTAACAAGTTCTGCAAAAGATTTAGCATTCAAACTTGCGCCACCAACTAGACAGCCGTCAACATCGGGTTGTTTAATAATATCTGATATATTGTATAAATTTACTGAACCACCATAAATTATGCTTATATTATTAGAGACACTTTCTCCATACATTTTACAGTACGTTTTTCTTATAAATAAATGCATGTTTTGGATTTGCTCAGATGATGCATTTTTTCCTGTTCCTATTGCCCATATAGGTTCGTAAGCTATAATTACTGACGATGCTTGTTCAAGTGAGAGTCCATATAAACTTCCTTTTATTTGATTTTCTATAACATTATATGTAGCATTATTTTCTCTTTCATTAGCTGTTTCACCAATGCAAACTATTGGTATAATATTAACCATAAATGCTGCTTTTACTTTTTTATTTATCATTTCGTTCGTTTCTGAAAAATGTTGTCTACGTTCAGAATGACCTAATATTACATACGAACACCCTACATCTTTTACCATTGTCGAAGATATTTCTCCAGTAAATGCTCCACTTGATTCCCAAAAAATATTCTGAGCTCCTAATTTAATATTAGATTCTTTAATTTCATTATTTATAATATAAAGCATTGTAAAAGAAGGGCAAATTAAAATATCTATATTTATCACATCAATTGCGTCTTTAAGCATTTTAACAGTTAGCACAGCATCTGAAATAGTTTTATTCATTTTCCAATTTCCAACTATCATTGGCTTTCTCATAAATATATCCTCCACAATTTTTTATAGCTATAAATACTAACTAATAACCAGAAATTTTAAAATTATTATTTACAAATATTTCTAATATTAATATATACCGTAGTTGATATCATATTTATTTATCATGTAATAAAATACAAAATATTAATCGTAAGAAGTACTTAGATATTTATTTATTGATTTTGCAGCTTTTTTACCCATGCTCATTGCCTCTATAACTGTAGCACCACCAATAACATCGCCACCAGCAAAAATTCCAGGCAATGTTGTCATAAAATTTTCATCAATCAAAATATATCCATTTTCATCTGTTGCTAATCCATCAATAATAGATGGCAAAATAGGATTTGGATACAATCCAAGTGCTAAAACAACCATGTCAGCCTTTATTATATAATTTGATTTTTGTACTTCTTGTAAATATATTTTATCAAGATCATTTTTCTTAAGAGTTACCCTTATGCATTCTACACCTTCAACAAAACCTTTTTCATCACCAATAAATCTCAATGGCTTAGTTAAAATTATAATTTTTACACCTTCTTCAATTGCATGAATTCGCTCTTCTTTTCTCGCTGGCATTTCGTTTTCTGTTTTTCTATAAACAAGCTTTACTGAATTTACCCCAAGTCTTATTAATGTTCTAGCTGTATCCATTGCTGTATTGCCACCACCTATTACAACAGCATTTTTTGCTTTGTATACTGGTGTATCATAATTTGGGAAATTTATAGAATGCATAAGATTAACACGAACTAAAAATTCATTAGCAGAATAAACGTTATTTAGACTTTCCCCTTGAATTTTTGGAAATACTGGGAGCCCTGCGCCAACAGCTATAAAAACAGCCTTGTAATTATTGTCAAGCAATTCTTTCACTGTTTTCGTTCTTCCTATTAGAGTATTTAAAATTATTTTCATTCCATTTTTTTTTAAACTTGATAATTCCAAGTTTAAAATATTTTTTGGTAATCTAAACTTTGGAATACCATAACGTAAAACACCGCCAGCATCATGTAATGATTCATAAACGGTAACATTATATCCAAATTTCAATAAATCGCCAGCACACGTTAATCCAGCGGGCCCAGACCCTATAATTGCAACTTTAATATTTTTACTACCAAAAACAATTGAATTATTGTTAACATAATAATCACCAATTGTTTTATCAGCAGTGTATCTTTCCAAATTTCCAATACAAATGCTTTCATTTTTCTTTGACAATATACAAAATTTTTCACATTGATTTTCTTGAGGACAAACTCTACCACATACAGCTGGAAGATTATTATTTCTTTTTATAATTGTTATTGCTTGTTTAATATCATTTTTAACAAGGCATTTTATAAAGCCCGGGATATCAATTCCAACCGGACAACCATTAACACATGATGGTATCTTACATCTAAGACATCTGTTAGCTTCTATTAGCATTTCTTCTTGAGTGTAAGTACGGCTTACCTGTTCAAAATCTTTTTTTCTGATATTTGGGTTTCTTTCAAATACTTTCATTTTTGCAACACTTATTCCCTTTAATATGTTTAAATTTATCAATTGCTGTCTTTTCAAAATTTTCAAATAATTTTAACCTTAAAATAAATTCATTCCAATTAACTAATTTAGCATCAAATTCTGGACCATCAACACAAGCAAACTTAGTTTTATTACGTACCGTAACTCTGCATGCACCGCACATTCCTGTGCCGTCAAGCATTATTGGATTTAAAGATACTATAGTTTTTATATTTTTTTCTATAGTAATTTCTGATGCAGATTTCATCATTTGCGCTGGGCCTATAATATATGACATATCAATTTTTTCTTGATTTATAATTTTTTTTAAAACATCTGTAACATATCCTTTTTCGCCATATGTTCCATCATTCGTTGTAAAAAATATATAATTACTTTCTTGTCTTAATTCATCTTTAAATATTAATAAATCGTTACATCTTGCCCCGACTATGGTAATAATTTTATTACCAATGTCTTTTAATTTTTTTATAACTAATAAAGCTCCAGCAACACCAACTCCACCAAGTACAAAAACAACAGTGCCATATTTTTTTATCTCAGTTGGTTGACCTAATGGGCCAAGAAAATCCTTAATATATTCTCCCTTTGACATAGCGCCAAGCTGCATTGTTGTTTTTCCTAGTTCTTGAAAGACTATTTTTATCAAACCTTTATTTAAATTTATATCCGTTATTGTCAATGGAATGCGTTCGCCTTTATTATTGATTCTAAGCATAATAAATTGACCAGGTCTTGCATTTTTAGCAACATTCGGAGCATAAATTTCGTAGCTTTTTATTTTTGGTGCAATTTCTTTTGTACTTACAATTTTGTACATTGTCTATTTCTACCTCAAATATAAATAAAACAAATTTATTTATCATTTTTTAATTAAAAACTTGTAATTTAGATTTTATAATATTATTTTTTTAAATTTTCTCTTGCCAACTTGTAATATGAAACTTTCTTTTTGATTAATAAAAAAATCACTAAATATTTTCTTTGAGTTCATTTTAATACTTCCTTGCTCTATAAATCTTTTAACTTTATTTTTACTTTCTGCCATTCCAGATTCAATAAGTAATTCAGATAATTTAATTCCTATTTTTTTTACTCTATATTCTTCTATGTTACTTGGATTTTTTTTTCTTGAAAAAATTCTATTAAACTCATCCTTTGCTTTTAGTGCTTTTTTTTCATCATGGTATTTTTCTACAATTTTTTCAGCTAATTTTATCTTTGCATCCATTGGATGTAAATTTATCACTGTATTCAAATTTTCATAAGTAAGAAATTTATAATATTTATACATTAGTGTATCTGAAATAGACATTATTTTGCCAAACATGTCGACAGGAGAATCGTTTAAAGATATATAATTATCATATGATTTTGACATTTTCATAATACCATCAGTTCCTTCCAAAATTGGCATCATAATTGCCACTTGAACATTTTTAATACCATAGTATTTTTGTATTTGTCTTCCTAAAAGAAGATTGAATTTTTGATCATTTCCGCCAAGCTCTACATCTGCATTTAAAACAACAGAGTCATATGCTTGTAGTAATGGATAAATAAATTCTGTAATACTTATTGGCTTGTTTTCTCCATATCTTTTTGAAAAATCATCTCTTACAAGCATTTGTGCAACTGTACTTTTTGAAGTAAGATTTAAAATTTCCTTTATATCAATGCTGTCAAACCACTTGCTGTTATAAACAATTTCTGTTTTTTTTTCATCTAAAATTTTAAAAATTTGATCAGTATATGTTTTTATATTTGTTTCAATTTGTTCATTTGTCATAATAGGCCTTGTTTCTAATTTCCCAGAAGGATCACCTATTTTTGCTGTAAAATCTCCAATTAAAAGTATTACGTTGTGTCCAAATTCTTGAAAAATTTTTAATTTGTCTATAAGAATGCTATGTCCTAAGTGTAAATCAGGACCAGTTGGGTCAATGCCTAATTTTATATTCAGCTTCTTACAAGAATTAATTTTTTTTTTTAATTCATCAATTGATACGATATCGCTTATTCCATACACTATTTTTTCTAATATATTACTCTTTACATTAATCATTCTAACATTTTATTTATAAACTATTTTAGAAATAACATTTTTAATTTATACAATTTATTTAATCACGAAATTATATTTAATCTTTGAATATATCTTATAAAACAAAAAAAAATAATACGTAATAATTTTATTCAATTACTATCATTAACAGCAAGCGCAAACTTCGTTATACCAGATTTTTTTGCTAATTCTATAAAACGTATTACGTATTCATAATCAATACTTTTGTCACATTTTAAAATTACGGTGTTATTATCGTTTAATAATACAAAATTATCCATAACATTTTTAACATGAGAATATTCAACCTCTTTACCATCTATATATATTTTTTTATCCTTTGAAATCAAAACTTCGATACTTGAATGTATAATTGGCTCATTGTTATGCGATTGCGTTTTTGGTAAATTTACCTTAATATGTGATGTATTTGTAAACATGATTGGCGTTGCTATCATAAAAATTATAAGAAGAACAAGCATAATATCTGTAAATGGAGCAATATTAATTTCTGATATAAAAACATTTCTTTTTTTTTTCATAATAATTTTTTATTTTCACTTTTTTTTATAATATCCTTAATAGTTAAAGAGCAATACTCCATATCAATAATAAATCTATCTATAAGTTTCATAAATAAATTATATGCAACAACAGCTGGTATAGCAACAAAAAGTCCAGCTGCAGTAGCAATAAGTGCTTCTGAAACCCCTTCAATAATGGCTGACATACCATTAGCCAAATCTATCTTAGAAATATCATGAAACGCCTTTATAATACCTACAACAGTCCCGAACAATCCTATATAAACTGCTGTGCTACCAATGGTACCGAGTATCGCAACAAATCGTTCTAACTTCGCGGTTTGTAACATTATTTCCCTGTCAATCAATGTGGATTCATGTGAATCATTTTTATTTTTGTTCAAAGCAATAATACTAGCCTTTGCCACCATTGAAATTGGTGAATTAATATTATCACAAAAATCAATTGCATCATCCATTTTTTCAGCGTTTATTTTCTTTATTAATTTGTCTAAAAACTTTGTTTTTGAAACTTTGGACTTTGTATAAAATTCGATTAATTTAAAACAAATAATCGTTATCGAAAAAAATGATGTACACAAAAGAATATAAACGGCATATCCACCCATATTTATTATATCAACAAAACTCTTTCCTTCAAACATATATTATTTACACTCCTAATATTTTTTACGATTTATTTAAAACAGGTGACCATGACGGCATAAAAGAAGAGCCGTCTATTTTAACTAACCTTCTTGTATGTGAGCCGTCTATTGTTGTTATATAAATCTCATATTCTCCAGATCTATTTGAAGAAAATACTAAAAATCTTCCATCTGGTGACCATGACGGATTTTCGTTATTCTTCTTATTATGTGTTATTTTTTTAATTTTTCCACTTGCCAAGTCATATACACATAAATCATAACTACTATTTGGCTGTTTCATCGTAAAAACAATTTTATTACCATCTGGTGACCACGCAGGTGAATCACATGAAAAATATGTTGTAATTCTTTTTATTATACCTCCATTAATATTCATTACGTAAATTTGTGGATATCCACATCTATCAGAAACAAATGCTATCTCATGTCCATTTGGAGCATATGTTGGACTCGTATTGATATATCCTGCATCGTTCATTATTTTTCGTATCAATTTTCCACGTGTATTTATCATATATAAATTTGGATATTTGCCTTTTGATAATGTAAGAATTATGTTTTCACCATTTGGAGAAAACGAACCAGTTACATTCAATCCTTGGCATTTTGAAATAATCCTGCTTTTATTATCAATAAAATTTAACATTAATAAATCTGGATTATTATATAAATAACTTGTATAAATTATACTTTTACCATCTGGTGACCACTTTGGAAGAATATTTATTTTATTATTTTTTGTCAATTTTTGTAAATTATGTCCATCGTAGTCTACAATATATAGTTCTTTAAATTTCGTGCTATCATTTACAAAAACTACTTTTGACTGTGCATTTCCAATTTCACCCTTTATTCTACTTATAATTCCATCACTTATTTCATGTGCCAAATGTCTATAATTAGAATATTTATTTTTATAATTATACTTCCATATTACATCGTTGGTTACAGCATCAATAATTTTTACTTCAACATGTATATCGCCTGTATTTTTGCAGTGCACCAATCCGTTAACTATAATTGAAACATGTTTTTTTTTCAATGAAAATAATTGTTGCTTATTAAAATCATTCATAGCATCAATTGATATTACGATATCAAAATGCTTAGAAAGAATTAAATCATTTTCAATGATTTTTCTAATTATTTTTGCAAATCTTACAGAATCACTATTTTTATCCATAGTGTTAAAGCATTCTACAGCTATTCCAGATTTTCTATATATCTTATCAATAGAAAGATATATATCATCCTTACAATAAAGGTTGTACATACAAAAAAAAACAAAAAAAATTCATAAAGTAATGAAATTTAACAATTTTCTTATTAAGTTAACCTCTACATTTGAATTCAAAATAAACTCCTAATTCATTACTTTTATAATCATCTGGCAAATTTGGAAAAGACGCAATTCTATGTATAGCATCTAAGGCATATCTATCATATTCTTTATTACCAGATGATTTTTTAATGGAAACGTTAAAAATAGAGCCATTTCTATTAATTTTGAAATATATAATAGTACTTAATTGCTTATAATTTTCAACTAATTTCCATTGTTCACTTATCTTTTTTACTATTGTTTCTGCATAATAAGAATGTTTAAAATCAGAAGTATCAAATGAAAGTGCACTCTGGCTATAGCTTGCATTTTTAATATCACTGTTATTATCTAGATTTGAATATTTAAGATTTTTTGTATTATCGTCATAAACACTTTTTAAATTATTATCAGAATATTTAAGATTTTTTGTATTATTGTCATAAGCACTTTTTAAATTATTATCAGAATATTTAAGATTTTTTGTATTATCGTCATAAGCACTTTTTAAATTATTATCAGAATATTTAAGATTTTTTGTATTATCGTCATAAGCACTTTTTAAACCAAATTTTATCTTTTTACCTTCTTGATCTTTATTGTTTTTTTCATTAATTAAAATATTACCTTTTTGTTTTATATTATTAAATTTCTTTATGTTATCTTTTTTATTCAGATTATCCATAGCATCACTATTATTAAAT
>JAIRSP010000037.1 GCA_031255375.1 Endomicrobium sp. | reverse complement strand
ATTACAGAAATGCTTACTGGCTTTGATTTGGTAAAAGAACAAATAAAACTGGCTTACGGAGAAAAACTTTCAATTAATAATGAAAAAACAAAAATTATTGGACATGCTATAGAATGCAGAATAAATGCAGAGGATCCAGAAAAAGACTTTATTCCTTCTCCTGGTAAAATTACAAAATTATTTCTACCTGGAGGACCAGGCATAAGATTAGATACACACGTATATTCTGGATACACTGTACATCCATTTTATGATAGTTTAATTGCAAAAATTATATCTCTC
Source organism: Endomicrobium sp. (assembly GCA_031255375.1). The sequence continues at coordinate 3,770 of JAIRSP010000037.1, read as the reverse complement.
GGTAAAAACAGAGATGATGCAATTACGAAAATGCAAAGAGCCTTATCTGAGGTGGAAATAGAAGGAATTAAAAACACGTCTTACTTACATTACAAAATTATGGAAAATGAAAAATTTAGAAATGGATGTATCAATACATCATTTCTTTCTGAGAATGTGTTTTAAAAATAGTCAATAATATATTGTCATATTATTAAAACATTCCTAAATATAACGTAAACTCATAAAGCAACATATACAAATACGATCAATTTAAGTTCATAAGTTTTTCTTGTAATCATTAAGTTTTTTAATAATAACATTGTTTTATAATTTTATTATCTAATATGCCTATATGTTTTCGTAATTTTTATCTCAATCTTATGTGTTTTTTCTTGAATGTCAAATAAAACCCCTACACGTTCAATCATGTTTTTTATTTCAATTATATGTTCATTATATGCTAATAATAATATAATTAACAAATTTTTCCATAATTGCAAATATAGATTTATTTGTTACGAGCAATATATATTATTTTATATTTAATCACATCTTCGAGATTCATCAGAAAATTTCATATATTCACCTTCAAAAATTAAATTTATTTCTCCAGTTGGACCATTTCTTTGTTTTCCCAATATCAACGTTGCTTTTTTTTGTATTTCTACATCTTCTCTATTGTAATATCCTTCTCTATAAAGCATAGCAACTACATCGGCATCTTGTTCAATCGCGCCTGAATCTCGCAAATCAGAAAGTTGCGGCTTATTATCTTTTCTACCTCTATCTTCAGTTCTTCTAGAAAGTTGTGATAAAACGAGAACAGGAACGTCTAAGTCTTTTGCCAATGCCTTAAGAGATCTTGAGATATCAGAAACTTCTTGCTGTCGAGATTCAAACCTTTTACTTGAAGAAGCATTTATAAATTGAATGTAGTCTATTATTATCAACGCTAGCATTTCATTCTTTGTCCTGAGATCCGACGCAAGTTTTATTGCCCTAATTTTTAATTCTAAAATACTCATATTTGAATCATCATCGATAAAAATAGGAGACTCAGAAATTTTTCCTGCCGCAGTTGTAAGTTTTGGCCAATCTGCGCTATTATATTGCCCATTTCTTAATTTTGTAGCATTAACCCTAGCCAATGAAGCAAGAAATCTTATCATTAACGATTCTTTTTTCATTTCTAACGAAAAAATAGCAACAGGCTTTTTTTTTATTACAGCCACATGTTCTGCAATGTTTAGCGCAAACGCTGTTTTACCCATGGATGGTCTAGAAGCCAAAATTATAAGTTCAGACGGATGAAGCCCTGTTGTCTTAGAATCAAAATCAGAAAATCCAGTTGAAAGACCAGATATTTTTCTTGGATCTGAATGCAATTTTTCAAGATTATTTAACATAGGCATAACAAGCTTAGAAACATCTAAAAATCCTTTATCTAATCTATTATTGTACCTAGATATGCTAAAGAGCATTGTTTGAGATTCACTTAGTATTTCTTCGGGCGAATTTTGCTCTTTATATGAATTTTCAATCATCATTGTACCAGTTGTAATAAGTTTTCTTAATATTGATTTATCGCGTATAATTTCAGCATATGATTCAACATTTGCAGCAGTTTGCACATAGTTAATAAGATTTGTTAAATATCCAAATACTCCACCATCGTTTTCAAATATATTATTTTTTTTAAAAAATTCTGAAACAGTTAATATGTCAACAGCTTGACTTGATAAATAAAGTTTACAAATTGCTAAAAAAATTTGCCTATTTTTGTTATCATAAAAATCGCTTTCATCTATTATATTTATTACTTTTAAGATAGCTTCTTTTTCTATAAGCATAGCGCCAATAACGGCATTTTCAACATCTATTGACATAGGTGGAGGGCTTCTTAGCACATCAACTGTTAGTATTTTCTGTTCATTTTTTTTCATGCTTGTAATTGCACCATGATTACAATATATATTAAAACAATAATAAAAATTAATTATTTTTACTTCATTAATTTATTCAATTATTATATCCTACATTGAAACACAAGTTATCGAACCATTGTTATATTATTAAAACAATAGAGACATAAACAAATACACTTAAAATTTACATATAACTATTATTTACTACTATAATATAAAAAACGATGAGAATAATTCTACAAGTAATCCTTTTTTGAAGAATAAAACAAACATATTAAGTTAGAATATATATAAATACTCACTGCTCTTTCTCATTCAAAACAAAAAGTTTTATCATCGTAACAACTTTAGGGTGAATTTTAACAGTTATATCATAGATACCTGTTTTTTTTATAGGACTAGGAATAAAGATATTATGTCTTTTTATTTCAAATCCACAATTATTAAAAATTTTTTCTATATCTAAAGTAGTTATCGAACCAAATATTTTGCCATTTTCACCAACTTTCACTTTTGCAACAAATTTTGAAACTTTCATTTTGTCTGAAATTTCATTTGCTTTATTTATTGATTCTATTCCATGTTTCTCAAATTCTTCTCTTTCTCTTTTCAAAATATTAAGATTTTTTTCGTTTGCCTCAACAACAAGATTGTTCGGAATAAGATAATTCCTTGCGAAGCCTGAAGAAACAGTTTTAACCTCACCTCGTTGTCCAACATTTGTAACATTAGATTTTAATATGACTTTCATCATAAACTATAACCTCATAAACATACATATAATATTCAAAAACAATAACAAAGACTAAGATTTATATTCTTATAAAATTAATTTGCAAAAAATGGTAAGATAGCAAGCATCCTGGCTCTTTTAACAGACTTTCCAAGTTTTCTTTGATGTTTCGCGCAGGTACCAGTTATGCGCCCAGAAAGAATTTTGCCATTCTCTGTTATAAATAGACGAAGAGAATTTATGTTCTTATAATCTACTTCAACTTTATCTGCACAAAAACGACAAATCTTTCTCCTTATTAAACGGCGGTTATTTCTTTTAAACTTTTCGTTTGTCAATCTATGCTGTCCAACAGCATTAACAGAAGAATTACGTCTAGAATCTTGTTGTAACACATTTTTCTTTATAAATGCCATTTCCTTTATACTCCCAAAAATTAAAAATTAAAACGGCACATCATCATCAGAACTATTATTATCATTCACTTGTTCTAAAAAATCATTCACACAATTATTATTACTATCAACTACATCGGCTCTCTTTACATTTAATATTGCAGATTCTTGCTTATTAGGTATAAAAAGAAACTGCACTCTCAAAGCAATAACTTCCAAGCGGCTTCTTTTACTGCCGTCACTGGTTTCCCATTTATTAGTTTGAAGTCTCCCTTCTATATACACTGGATTACCTTTTTTCAATTTATTATCGCACCTTTCAGCTTGATCTCCCCAAACAACAATAGGAACGAATGTTGGATCAACATCTCTCCATTCGTTAGTAATAATATCCTTTACTTTTCTACTAACAGCTATATCAAAAGAGCACACAGCCTTCCCGGTACCTGTACGTCTTAACTCGGGATCTCTAGTGAGTCTACCGGCAACAATAACAGCATTTTGTTCAGGTAATCTAAAATTAGTTTGACTCATTTTTATCTACCTCTGTTACATCAATTTTATTTAGTAACTACAATTCTTAATTTACAGTATTGCAATTGTCAACTTTATCACTGTTTTCTACAACACTCGTACTATTATTACTCAATACTTTTTTTATATCTTTCTTACGCTTTATCTTAACAGTTAAAAATCTAATAATTGAATCATTAAATTTAAAGAAATTTTCGAGTT
>JAIRSP010000026.1 GCA_031255375.1 Endomicrobium sp. | reverse complement strand
AAACATAGCATATCCAATCCACGTTGCTACCATCGTACGAATTTGCCAATATTTAAATTTTTTAGCTGTATTCGCATTTAGTATAGACATATTTTACTCTCCTTAATTTTTACTTTTTTTTCTTTAAAACAAAAAGAATACAGTGATTATAATCTATCAAAAAAATAATAAAGTTATTACAGATCACTAACTCACCCTGAAGAGGAATCGAACCTCCAACCTTATCCTTAGGACGGATCCGCTCTATCCAATTGAGCTACCAGGGTATTTATTATGCATAACAACCAAAATATAATATTATATACTCATTGTTTAATAATCATCATAAAAACTAATACTGACCTAATTGTTGACAATAAAATACTACACGGTAATTCGTAATATTAAAATCAACAGATTGTATAAAACAAATTAGTAAATATTAAAATATTATTTTGTTTCTATAATTTTATTATTTTCATCAACAAAAACAATTTTTGGTTCAAATTTTGGGGAATTAGAAAGATCAAATCCCATTATAATGATTTTTTCTTTTACTTTTATAAGATGAGCCGCAGCTCCATTAATACATATTACACCGGATTCATGTTCACCTGGAATTACATACGTCTCCAAGCGATTGCCAGTTGTACTCGAAACAACAAGTACTTTTTCGCCAATCCAAAGGCCAGACTCATAACAAAGTCTAGTATCAATAGTTATACTACCTTCATAATCAATGTCTGCCTGCGTTACTGTAGCATTGTATATCTTTGAACTCAGAACAAATTTCATTATTAATCTAATCTCCTTTTCTACATATATATTTTTATATAAATTATTTATTACAAAGTGTAATCACTGTACGAGGATAAGGAATTTCAATTCCATTTTCATTAAATTTTTTATAAAGATTTTTTAAAGCTTCACTTTGTATAAAATTTTTCTTATACATATTTTTTATTTTAAAAATTAAAATAAAATTTATTGAAAAATCAGCAAAAGCTGTAAATTGTACTATAGGAGAGAACTCCTTGACAACAAATTTGTCATATTTATCAATTATCTCTTGTACAGCAAATATTGCCGTTTTTTCTACATATTCTAAATCACTTCCGTATGCCACTCCACATCTTATCAATGCATTAACACCTATTGATTTATTAGAATGAAAACTAATAACTATTGATGATAATAATTTATTATTTGGAACAGCAATAATGGAACTTGATATTTCTTTTATAAGAGTTGTTCTCCAATTTATTTCAATAACTGTACCCTCAACATTGGCTGAATCAATTTTAATATAATCACCCCTGACAATTTGTTTACTCGCAATTATACTAACACCAGCAAAAAAATTAGCAATTATATCCTGCAAACTAAGAGCTATAGGCAATGAGCCTAATCCTAAAGCAGCTAAAATTGGAGTTAATTTAATTCCAAGTTGATTTAACACCAATGAAAAACCTACTAAAATTATTAAAAATTTAATTATATTTATAACAATTTTTTCAGAAATAGATTTTGATAAAAATTTAGATAAAATTGAAGTAATTAAGGTAATAATAGAAAAAACAAATAAACTATAAAACAATTTATGGGCAATCATAGGTACATTATTTAATGGCGCAATTAAAAATGCAATGTACACAGATATAAGAAAAAACCAAAAAGAAATATAGCCTTTCAAAGTTGTAAGTATTTCATCATTTAATACAATTCCAATTTTAAAAAAAACATTCTTAATAATCTTTATAACATATTTTCTAAAAACGAGTCCAATCAAAAATAGAATAACAAAAAAAAATATACTTTTTGCCCAATATGTAAAATTTATAGAAAAAATCTTATTAAATAATTGTAATATCATTTTTTTTTATTTTTTATTCTCAATTTTCTCTTTACATTCAATGCAATATTCTGTCCACGGAATTACTTTTAATCTTCCTATCGGAATAAAATTATTACAACACTCGCATTTACCATAAATATCTTTTTTTATTCTATCAATTGCATTATTTACAGCATTTAATATTAATTTATCATTTGAAGCAAACTCAAAATACATTTCTTTTTCATTATTTTGACTTGCCGCATCTATTTCGTCACCAATATTTCCAACATCTGAATTAATATTCATCCTAATATTTGAATTGTTATTTGATTTATTTAAAAGTTCTATTTTTTTTTGTATTAATATTTTTTTTAAATTATTTAAATCTTTTTTGTTTATCATTTTTTTTATTTTTTATTAATTTGTAAAAACTTTTATTGTTTTTAACGTCTTTGTCTCTTGTCCACTTATCCTTATATCTTTTGAAGACATACTTATAAGATAATCACATATTTCTTTTGTAATTCTTTCACCAGGGATTACAACTGGGATACCTGGAGGATAAGGCGTTAGCGTTTGCGCTGCAATATGTCCAATTGCTTTTTTTAATTCTATTTTCTTTGTCGAATTTGACAAAAATACTTCTCTAGGTCTAACAACCATTTCGGTAGCAAGCGATGGAATCTTTAATATCCAATTTTTTTGTCTACCATGATATTTTTTATCTATATCTTCAAGTGCACTTACAAAAATTTCAACATCAGATTTCGTTGAGCCTTCTCCCATGATCGCTACCAAATTAAACAAATCAGAATAATCAAGTTGAATATTGTATTCATTTGCAAGAATATTTTCAATTTCATATCCAGAAAGGCCAGTTTTTGTGACATTTATAGTCAACTTTGTAGTATCTAAATCAAATCCTAACTTTTGTATATTGCGCCTTGTAAAACATTTCATTGAATTTATGTTATTATTTATATATATACGCCCATTATCTGCAGCATCCATAATCATATCAAATTTTTCTTTACCATATAAAAACGCTTGCCTTCTAGCTAAATCAATACTTGCAAGAAGTATGTAATTTGGACTTGTAGTTTGAAGCATTGAAACTATTTTTTTCGTCCTACTACAATCAATGATATTAGAATTAAAATGAAGAACTGATCCTTGTGTCATTGCTGACAAAATTTTATGGGTCGATTGAACACATAGGTCAGCACCTGCTGCAACAGCAGATTCAGGTAAACGTTTATTAAAAAATAAATGTGCACCGTGCGCTTCATCGACTAATACTATTTTCCCTTTTCTGTGGCATAAATCAACAATTTTACTTAATTCAGTGACAATACCATTATATGTTGGACTAGTTACAAATACAGCTTTAGCTTCTGGATATTTATCTAAAGCTTCCTTTATTTGATCATATGTAGAATTAAATATTAAATCAAGATTTTGATCAATTTTCGGCTGAATCCAAATTGGCCATACCCCTGACATAATTATTCCAGCAACAATAGATTTGTGTGAACTTCTTGAAACTATTACAGAATCGCCTGAATCACATGCAGCAAGAAACATAGCCATATTTCCGATAGAAGTACCATTAACCAAAAAAAATGATTTTTTCACTCCATATGCTTGAGCCATAAGTTCTTGTGCTTTTTTTATTGCACCAACTGGATCATGCAGCGAATCAACTTCATTAAAAACAGTAACGTCAAGTTTATAAATATCTTCACCAGTATAATTTTTTAATTCATCATCTATGCTTTTACCATTTTTATGACCAGGGCAATGAAATGAAACGACATTCTTTTTAGCATGATTTAAAAGAGCATCATATAAAGGCGCTTTTGATTGTCTAGCAACAAATGATTTAGAAATATTATTCATATATTCAATTTCCATTAAAACAAAAAAAACAAATGCCCGGTAGAAGATTCGAACTTCTGACCTCTTCCATGTCAAGGAAGTACTCTAACCAACTGAGCTAACCAGGCGCCAGTACTACAAAAAAGGTGCGGGCCGGAATTGAACCGGCGAATAACAGTTTTGCAGACTGCTCCCTTACCACTTGGGTACCGCACCTCAAAAAATACACGACATACAAAATAAATCACACATCATAAAAAAA
>JAIRSP010000085.1 GCA_031255375.1 Endomicrobium sp. | reverse complement strand
TTAAGAATCCAAGTGTATTTATTTGTTTTAAAAAATCTATTTTATTATTAAGTAACTCTAATAATGCACTCATTAACATGTCGCCAGCTGCACCCATTGAACATTCTAAATAAATTATTCTCATTTAAGTCTATCCATTATATTTATACGATTTGCAATATATCCAGCGCAAAATCCAGCATCAATGTTAACAACAGAAACACCTGTTGCACATGAATTCAGCATTGTTAACAATGCGCAAATACCGTTAAAATTGGCCCCATATCCAATACTCGTTGGAACAGCTATTATTGGACAATTTACTAGTCCGCCTATCACACTCGCCAGCGCTCCATCCATACCTGCGACTACTACAATAACTCTGGCATTTATAAGGACTTTGTAATTAGCTAAAATTCGATGTATCCCTGCAACACCAATGTCATACAATCGTGTTACCTTGCTTCCAAGTACTTCACTTGTGATAGCTGCTTCTTCCGATATGCGCATATCGCTTGTGCCAGCTGATGCTATTACGATAGATCCTTTTAATTTATTTTTTTTGTTGTGTTTGATAACTGCTAATTTAGCGATAGAATAATAATCAAAGTTTATTTTTTTTTTAATTAAGAGATTTATTTTTGACTTAGGGATTCGCGTGATTATAATATTTTCCAAACCTTTATCTAACATATTCAGAACAATATCTTTTATTTGTTTGGCTGTTTTATTTTCTCCATAAATTATTTCGCTGTAACCCTGGCGAAGCGCTCTGTGGTAATCGATATTAGTATGTTTTAAATCTTCAAAAGGCATGATTCGCAAATTTAATAGCGCATCATTTGGTGATATAATTCCATCTTTTACTTTTTTTAATAATTTTAATATTTTTTTTTTCATTTATTTTATTTTTAACAAAATAAACATCATTTATAATATAAATTATAACTATTAAACATAAATCAATTTTTTTATAATATCATTATTTCAAAAAATATTATAACGTTAACTGTCTTATCTATAATCATTGAAACGTTTTAATTAAAAACGTAAAAAATTTAATATTTTGATTTTTAATTTAAATCTACATGCGATTAAATGCAATATGTATTATATTATTGGTATTATCTCCAGATTTTATCAAAAATTATTTAAATAATAAAAATTATTTTTTTAATTTATTAATGTGACAATAAATAAAACACATAAAATATAAAAATATTACGATAATTGTTTGAAAAATTTATTTAACAAAAATATCGCTTTTTAAAAAGATTATAAATTTTTCATTGTAATATTTTATTTAAACAAACATCAATAGATTTAAATACAAAATTATAATAAATCTTCTATATATTTGTGTAGATTTAAACTAACTATTTGTTATGTTGTTTTAAATACAGTTGTTATACTGTATTGTATTTTGTATATATGTACAATATTTTGTTATTTTTTAACACTTATGGAAATATATAATATACCTATTGTGGTGAATATTATAACTGGTAACCATGCAGTTGTAAATGGGTGTAAAATAGAATTGTTTCCAAATGATATTATTATTGATTGTATGCACCAGTAAATAAATGAAAGAGATATTGCAAACGTAAAACTCAAAATTTTATTTAGTTTTATTCTTTGATTTATTGCAAATGGTATTCCAAATGTCATGACAACAATATTAGATAATATAACAGTATACATCATGTTTATAGCTATTTTTTCTTCAATTATTTTTTGCCCTGAAATCTTTAAATTATCTATATGTTTTTTTAGTTCCGATGTACTCATGTGTTCATATGAAATTGTTTGTGCTATCATATCGGTTGGCTTTATGCATATATCTGACTTGTAATTTTCGAAATAAGTTTCGTTGTACAAATTATTAGCGTTATTATCAACTTTTTTTATAATACCATTTTTTAATATCCATACACCATTTTTAAATATTGCATTTTTAGATAAAATCAAGTATTTTGAATTAAGTTTGTCGTTATTTTTTTCAATTATAATGTTTTTTATTAATTTTTTGTTAACATCTAAGTATCCAATAACAAGTTTTACGTTTTTTTGTACAAAAAAAATCATATTTGAAAATTTTGTTTTTTTTTGTACATTTTTTTCTTGAATTTTTTCAATATATTTTTGTGTTTTTGGGATAATAAAATCATTTATTTCAAACCCTATAATTCCTATAATTAATCCTATTATCAGTAATAGTGATATAATTTTCCAGATATTTATCCCAGCTGATTTTATTGCTGTTATTTCATTTTTTTTTGACATGTCACTTAATGAAAATAGCAATGATATGAGAGTGATTATTGGGAGTATTTTTATAAACCAATATGGTATATTTAGAGTTAAGTGCAATAATATTATCGTAAAATGGATTTTGTGTTCAATATAAAATTCGTTATATTTTAATAAATCAGACACCGTTCCTATTGGTATAAATATTAATGATACAAATGCAAAAGATTTTATGAAGTTTTTTATAATATATTTATAGAGAATTTTCATATTAGTTTTTGATTGTTTTTATAAATAAATAAATTCCTAATACTGTTGTGATTATACTTGGAGACCACATTGTGATAAAAATTGGAACAATTTCGTTTTTACTTAGATCAATTGCAAATATAATTGCTGTATAATTGATTAAAATTATACATAAACTTATTATGAATCCAATATTCCTTCCATTTTTTTTTATCATTATTCCTATAGGTAAGGCAATAAT
>JAIRSP010000055.1 GCA_031255375.1 Endomicrobium sp. | reverse complement strand
TTTTCTTAGTTTAGTGGTATAAATTATATGTTAAATATAAAAAATTTTTGTATTATAGCGCACATTGACCATGGTAAAAGTACAATTGCCGATAGACTTCTCGAATATACAAAGACAATATCAGATAGAGAAATGAAAAATCAAATTCTAGATGAGATGGACCTTGAAAGAGAAAAAGGTATAACAATAAAAGCTAAAACCGTGAGAATGGATTACACATGTGAAAAAAATGAAAAATATGTATTCAATTTAATCGATACTCCTGGACATGTAGATTTTACATATGAAGTATCAAGAGCACTTGCGGCATGCGATGGTGCTATTTTAATAGTTGATGCTACTAATGGTGTTAGATCGCAAACTATTGCAAATACAATATTGGCAAAAAATGCAAAACTTAAAATTATTCCTGTAATAAATAAAATAGATTTACCTGCAGCAAATATTGATAATACTTGCGAACAAATAAAAAAAATATTAGAAATAACTACTCGCCCTATATTAGCAAGCGCAAAAACTGGAGTAGGAATAAAAGAAATAATTAACTCTATAATACTTGAAATTCCATCAGCAGAAACATTGAATCAAAAAGCATTATCTGCATTAATTTTTGATTCATTTTACGATTTATATCGTGGTATTATAATTATAGTAAGGGTTTTTGAAGGAAAAATTAAAAGAGGCATGAAAATTAAATTTATGGCATCCAACGTAGTCTACGAAGTGCTTGAAGTTGGTTATATGAAGTTAAAAATGATTAATTCTTGTGAACTTTTATCTGGTGAAGTTGGATATGTAATTGCAGGAATAAAGGATGTACATTATATAAAAATTGGAGATACAATTACCGATAGTAATAATCCTACAGAATATCCTCATGAAGGATACAAAGAAATAAACCCTTTTGTTTTTGCGAGTTTTTATCCAAATAACATATCTGGGTATGATAGTTTAAAAACATCATTGGAAAAATTAAAACTTTCTGACTCGTCTATTACATTTTCTAATGAAATTTCATCAGTTTTAGGACCTGGATTTAGATGTGGATTTTTAGGGTCGTTACATCTGGATATAATTGTAGAAAGACTAAAAAGAGAATTTAATTTAAATGTTTTTGTGACTGCGCCAAGCGTAATATATAAAATAAAATTGAATAATAAGTTTATAAAAATAGATAGTCCTTCAAAATTTCCAAATTATTCAGACATCAAAGAAATTTGGGAACCATATGTTAAGGCTACAATAATTTGTCCTGTTGATTTTTTGGGTTCTGTTTTTGATCTATGTTGTAAAAATAGAGGAAAGCAAATATCAGCAAAATATTCATTAGATGCAAAAACTGTAATTTTGATTTACCACATGCCACTTTCTGAAATTATTGTTGATTTTTATGATTCTTTAAAATCAATTTCAAGAGGGTATGCGTCTTTTGATTATGAGCATATTGATTTACAACTAGGAGATTTAGTAAAACTGGAAGTTATGATAAATGCAAAAATCATTGATGCTTTTACTTCTATAATTTATAGAAATGATGCAAAAATTGCCGCCAGACATCTTGCTGAAAAATTAAAGTCTATTATTCCTAGGCATATGTTTGAAATTCCAATACAGGTGATGATAAATAATAGAATAATTGCCAGAGAAACTATTTCTGCTATACGTAAAGATGTACTTGCAAAATGTTACGGTGGAGATATAACAAGGAAACGGAAACTTCTTGAAAAACAAAAGGAAGGAAAACAGAAAATGAAAAAATTTGGGATGGTAAATATACCGTCGGAAGCATTTATTGCTGTATTGAAAATGAATAAATAGTTTTTTTAATAATAAATTAATATTAGTGTGAAAATTATTTATATTGTAATTCTTTGATATTGATTAACATATAATTGTGCTAATATGATTGAGATAGTTTTTTGTTTTATGTTTTTTGATAGTATTATTAATATGTATATTCGTGATTATATTTTTAATATTAGTTGTAATTATAAAAATAATGAGGTATAGACGTGTTTATGTTGTTACGATATTCGAGTATAGAATTCAAACTTTTTTTTATTGGTTGTGTTTTTTTTGTTATTGATGTTATTATTACTTTAATTGTAAAAAAATATTTTAAAATTGCTTTATCAAGAAAGTATTTTAATAAAATTTATTCTTTGATTAATACGCTTTGGCATGCTTTCATAGCAACATCAATTATTATGTTTTTTTTTGTACAAGCTTTTAAAATTCCATCTGGTAGCATGAGAAATACACTTATTGAAGGAGATTACATTTTTGTAAATAAATTTGCATATGGTTTTCACATTCCATTTTTTAATAACTTTAAAAGATTTGTTATTTTTAATGGTAGTGATGTTAGAAGAGGCGATTTGATTGTTTTTAAGTCACCATATGAACCTGAAAAACATTACATAAAAAGATGTGTTGCGATTGCCGGTGACAATGTTAGTATAAAAAACAAAAATCTTTTTATAAATGGTGTGCCAGTTGATAGTTCATACGCTATTTTTAATGATACTGATATTTTTAAAAAAATTAATTTATTTGACAATAATATTGAAAAATATCAAAAATACTGGGAACAAGGAAGATTTGTTTCAATATCTTCTGTAAGAGATAATTTTGGCCCAGTAGTTGTACCAAATAATCATTATATGATGCTTGGTGACAATAGAGATTTTTCTTTTGACTCACGATTTTGGGGTCCATTAAACGATAAATATATAAAGGGAAAGGTCTTTTTATTATATTGGCCAATTAAACGATGGAGGTTGTTGTGACATGTCTTTGATTGCTTGGATTACAATTTCAATTATTTTTATAATTTTTGAAATGATTACACAATCATTTTTTTTCTTTTTTTGTCTTTCTATTGGTTCTCTTTTTGCGTCTTTTGTATCGTATTTTGGAATTTTTACTTGGATTGAATTTATTGTTTTTATAATTGTTTCAATTATTTCTGTTTATTTTATTAAACCAATACTAAGAAATGTTTTTTATAAACATAATGTTGCAAGTAATATTGATTCTATTATTGGTTGTGATGCTGTTGTTGTTGAGGAAATAATTCCATTAAAATATGGATTTGTAAAAATTTCCGGAGAAGTGTGGAGGGCTAAATCGAATGTAAAATTTGAAGTTGGTGATATAGTCAAAATAGAAAGTATTGATGGTACTACTGTTATAATAAAAAAATGATATATGAAAATATAATAATTATTGGATATTATTTTGTAATAATTTTTGAACATGTTTACTAGTAATAAAATATTTCGTAATTGAATATAAAACGGAGGATTGTAATAATGCTTGTACTTATTTTGATACTTATAATTTTTGCTGTTACTTTTGTTGCGAATTCTATAAAAATAATAAGACAATATGAAAAAGGTCTTGTTGAAACTCTTGGCAAATATACTGGAACGAAAAATTCTGGTGCAAATGTAATAATTCCAATGTTTCAAAAAATGTTGAGAGTTGATATGAGGGAACGCGTCATTGACGTTCCTCCGCAAAGTGTTATTACAAAGGATAATGTTTCTGTGATTGTTGATGCAATTATTTATTTTCAAGTTACCGATCCTGTAAAGGTTGTTTATAATATTGAAAATTTTGCTTTGGCTGCGTTGAA
>JAIRSP010000062.1 GCA_031255375.1 Endomicrobium sp. | reverse complement strand
TTTATTGCGAATATAAATAATTTGAAAGATAAAATTAAAAAACAAAACAAAGAACTTTCAAATATCGAAAACGAGATCAATGATTTTCTTTTTCGTATTCCAAACGTACCTGATAAAAGTGTTCCAAGTGGAAAAAACAGCCATGACAATAAGGTTGTGGAATTTATTGGAAAACCTAAAAAGTTTTTGTTTAAACCAAAATGTCACATTGAAATAGGCGAAGGATTAGATATCATTGATTTTAACTTGGCATCCAAGATTTCTGGATCGCGTTTTGTGGTTTTGAAAAATGAGGGATGCGATTTGGAAAGAGCCATCATTTTATTTTTTTTGGATATTCATAAAAAAAAAGGATATAGCGAAATATCGCTTCCATATCTTGTAAATAAAGCATCGATGATAGGAACGGGGCAGTTACCAAATTTTGAAAAAGATTTATTTAAATGTATTAACGATGATTTATATTTAATACCAACATCAGAAGTTTCAGTAAGCAATATTTACAGAGACTGTGTTCTGAAAGAATTTTTGCTTCCTAAAAAATATGTTTCTTATTCAGCGTGTTTTAGAAGAGAGGCTGGTTCTTATGGGAAAGACGTAAGAGGACTTATAAGAAATCATCAATTTAACAAAGTTGAACTTGTAAAATTTGTAAAACCTGAAACGTCTAACGATGAATTGACGTCTCTTGTATCGGACGTTGGTGATGTACTTGAATTACTTGAATTACCATATAGAATTGTTCTTTTATGTACAGGGGATATTGGTTTTTCATCTTCAAAAACATATGACTTAGAAGTATGGTTTGCAGGCGATGGTGTATATAGGGAGATTTCATCTTGTTCAAATTTTAAAGATTTTCAATCAAGAAGAATGAATATAAAATATGTAAAGCATGATAAAAAAAAAGAGTTTATTCACACATTAAATGGATCAGGCCTTGCAGTTGGTAGGACATTCGCTGCGATCCTTGAAAATTATCAACAAAAGGATGGTTCAGTGATAATACCTGAACAGTTACAAAAGTATACCGGATTCGACATAATAAATCCTAAAAAATAATATGTAAATTTTTCAATTTGATTGTTGTTTATTTCTTCTATTATAGAATGCCTTTATAGTATTTTCAAGAAGTGCAGTTATCGTCATTAACCCAATACCACCAGGTACTGGAGTAATTTTTACATTCATGTTCTTAATTGACTCAAGATTAACATCGCCATATATTTTGCCTGAAACCTTGTTTATACCTACATCGATAATTATACTGTTGTTTTTTATAAATTCTTTGTTTATAAAATTTGGCTTTCCAATAGCAGCTATAATAATATCAGCAGATTTACATATTTTTTCTAAATTTTTTGTTTTTGAATGCGTAATTATAACTGTTGCATTTTTCGATAACATAAGCATAGACAATGGTTTACCAACTAGGTTTGATCTACCTATGATTACAATTGTTTTTCCCTCAACTTCAATGTTTGATTCAAATAATACTTTCATTATTCCAAGTGGAGTACAAGAAACCAATGTATTTTTTTCTATTATTTCGTTCCAATGTTTTGATAAATTTAAAGCTCCAACATTAAGTGGATGAAGTCCATCTACATCTTTTAATGGATCTATTGAATTAATACAGTCTTGTTCATCTTTGCTTTGTGGAATCGGAAGTTGTAATAAAATACCATCAACCTCTTGATTTTTGTTTAGTTTGTTTATTAGATTTATTATTATTTTTTTTGATGAATTTTCAGCAAGATTATAATGAAAAGATTTTATTCCAACACTTTCGCATGCTTTAATTTTAGACGCAATATATGTTTGGCTTGCCTGATCGTTGCCAACAAGAATTGTCGCAAGCCCTGGTGGTATGGTTATTTTGTTTTTGATTTTATCGATTTTTTCTCTTATTTCTTTTCTTTTTTTGTCTGAAATTACTTTACAGTTTATTAATTCCATTTTTTTCACCTTACCATAATTTCTAATTTATACTGTTTTAACGAAAGTATTTTTAACATTTTACAATGTTAACGGTATTAAATAGTTTATATAAACTAATGCACTAAAAAGCAATACGATGTTTGAATACGGATGTTTGATTGATAATCACAAATATTATCTGATATAATAAAATTAAAAAGAAGATAATATGTTTGATTAAGTATAAATAATGTGTTTGTTGTACATTTAATGTGATGTTTTCGTAATTTTGTTGAATAATAGCGGAGAGGTCGCATAGTTGGTCTAGTGCGCTGGTTTGCTAAACCGGTGTACGGGATGAACCCGTACCGAGAGTTCGAATCTCTCCCTCTCCGTTCTTGAAAATAAAAATATGTAATTGTCTGTAATTGTGATAAGGAGATATACGAATGATGAATAGTTGTGAAAAAAAAAATATTTACGAATGTTCTCGCGAAGTACAGCAAATGACATATGTGGCCAAGGGGGCTAAGCATGGGCCAGCTCCAATTCCAGAGGAAGGTAGATGGATAAAATCTACTCAAATTGCGGATATAAGTGGATTGACACATAGTGTAGGTTGGTGTGCGCCACAGCAGGGTGCCTGTAAATTAACATTAAATGTCAAAAGAGGTATTATTGAAGAGGCCCTAATTGAAACAATTGGATG
>JAIRSP010000046.1 GCA_031255375.1 Endomicrobium sp. | reverse complement strand
TTAGAGTAATTTGTATTTAAATTAAAAAGAAAATTATTTTTTAAAAAATTAAGTTTAATGTAAACGGTTTTATCAAAAACAATAGAACCCATATAGCATGAATCGTAAGTATTTGATTTACAAAAAAAATGCAAAACTTTATTTTTAATAATATAATCAAAGGAGGAAAAAAATCTATACTTATTTATACAAAAATCATATAAATTAACAGTTCCAGTATGTTGTATAACTCCTTCTTTATTTTTTACAACTTTACCGAACAATTTCAAATTACAAAATAAATTATTAAAATCAAAATTAACAAAAGACAATTCAAATTCATATTTGCCATTATTAATATCAAAAAATCCATTATTAATTTTTACAACATTATTAAAAAATTTAATAAAAACATTTTTTATTTTTATTTTTTTATTGTAATCCATTTCAACATCAAATTTAATATCGTTTAATTTTACAGTATTAATACAAATATTTTTGATATCAAAAAACATTTCTAAATTATCTTTTTTACTTGCCAATTTAAATTTCCCACTACAAAAAAAATGTTCATTTATCGGAACCTTAAATTTCAAAAACATTTCTGCTATCTCGTTTGTTAAACTATTAATTTCAAACAAGAAATCACTTTCTGCATATTTTTTTTTCAAAAAAAAATTCATTTTATCCATAAGTAATGTAATATCTATTGCAACATCACTGTTTTTACGCATAAATTTAAACGATAATGAAAATGGAGTAAACAAGTATTTCCCATTTAATGAACAGTTTGTAATATAAACATCTGGATTATTTAATTTGCCAGACAATTTTACAGTAGAATTTAACAATCCATGTACACCATGGTAAAATCCATTAACGTTTGTATTTTTAAATAAAAAATTACCAAAAAGTTCGTTTTTCTTAAAATAAACAGAAACAGCTCCATTTATTCCGTTTTTTCCTTTTAAGTTAAAAATTTCTAATTTATCATCTGATATTAACACGTTTGCCACAATATTTTTAAATAACATTTTAGCTATATTTATATTAAGCTCAACAACTCCACTCATTTTTTTATTATTGAAACATGTCGAGCTGTTTCTAAGCCTTATCAACCCAGTAATATTTGCTATACCAATACAAATTTTTTTTATATTGATATCAATAGATGAAATATTAAATAAATTTTTTAAAAAAAATACCGCAGTAACATCTGCTAACAATTTATTAGAATCATCAATTAATGTAAAACGCTT
Source organism: Endomicrobium sp. (assembly GCA_031255375.1). Next base: position 6,769 of record JAIRSP010000046.1, on the reverse strand, counting down.
TATATTTAATTCATTGAAATTCATAAATCCATTAATTTCAATTTTTTTGAATTTATTACTATGCAAAATACACACATTAAAAATTTCAATATTAAACCTAATGTGATGATTTTTTTTACAATTAACATATATACTAATATTACCGTTAATTTTCTTTAATAAATTATTCTGACAATTAAATATTTTTGGAATATTTACGTTATTAAATTTGAAATCAACTATTATTAATTTATTATTACAAATTATTATTTTCAAAATTGTTGAATTAGTATTATCAAAAAAAATAAAATGTAAATCATTATTTTTCGTTATTGTTCCATTTATATTTAATACATTTAAATTATTTATACCGGTAATGCGAAATTCACTAAATATAAAATTAATACAACCAGACGTTTTACTTATTGACCCAAAGGCATTAATGATTCCATTTATATTGAACAAATTTGAAATTATAGGAATATCGTTAATATTAACTTTATTTATGTTAACTATAAATTCACCTGTCTTTACATTTCTATTAATTATTCCAACAACTTTGTTTTTAACAAAAAGTATTAATTCATAACTTTTATTTTCACAGTATGTAATTTTTATTTTATTTTTATTTGCATATTCATATGATAAATTATAAGAAGTTTCACAGCCGTCATTTATTTTATTAAAATTCAACGTACCAAAATCTATAACATTGTTATTTTCGTGGAAATTTATTTTTGAAATTAAAGCATTAATATTTAAAACATTCTTATGTTTTTTATTTAGACTGTTTTTATTAATTACAGTGTTATCAATAGCATTGCTAGCAAATTTAAATCTTTTAACTATAATATTTTGATTCATACTAAAAGATGATAAATTAATCCTACCTTTTGAAATTACTGCAATATTTTTTTTATTTTCTACAATAAAGATCGATGAAATATCTAAAATATTATTTTTCATTTGTTCAACATTTAGGCCAAATCTAACATTTGCACCTAAAATACGAGTAATAAAATCAATTGTGGCACACTTTTGTTTTATGATAGCGTTGACATTTGAAATTTTGAAAAAATTAATATTATTTTTTACACTTATTTCATCGACAAATATTGAAATTTCATGCTTAAAAAAAATAGTAATATTTTTTTTAAAAAAATGAAGAATATCATAATTTTTATAATTTGTGTTTAGAAAAAGATTCAAGCCAGATATATCAACATGATTTACAAAGTTTGTTGGATAAATAATAGAAGCAAAAAGCTTTATATAATCTACCTTAAATTCAACCTTTTGAATTGTAGCCATATTATCAAAAACAACATTTTTAAATGTTAATCCAGATGGAAGAATGTAAAAGTTATCAAAAGTACAATTATTGCCAACTTTTTCATAAACATATTTTTCTACAAGAGGTGAAAATACAAATACTTTTGTAAAATACAAAAAAAATAACCCTAATAAAAAAAATAAAACACAAATCGAAAATTCTAAATATCTTCGCATAATTATATTATTTTTTACACCAACATTAATTTATACAGCTCATTTTCACTAAAACAACAATATCTAGTAACAGTATCTTTGCAAGTTCAATTTTCTTAAAGATAAAATAAAAATAAATTTACATATTGAAAATAACAATTCTATTCTATTTAATCGGTACTCCAGTTGATCTTGCGAGATTTTTAAATTCTTTCATTAAATTTATCGTAATTCTTCCTGGTTTACCATCTGAAATCTCCCTCGAATCTACATACGTAACTGGAGCTATTTCAACAGCAGTACCAGTAAGAAAGCACTCATCTGACGTATAAATATTATACACACTAATACGCTCCTCTTTAACTGGAATTTTTAATTTATTTTTTGCTAATTCTATAATCGCCTCTCTAGTTATGCCTAATAATGCACCCTCATATCCTGGCGGAGTACAAATTATTCCGTCTTTAACTATAAAAATATTATCACTTGAGCACTCTGCTACATACCCATTAGAATTTAACATTATAGCTTCCATTGCACCACAGTTTATTGCCTCAATTTTTGCAAGTATGTTATTTAAATAATTGAGTGATTTTATGTTTGGACTTAACGAGTCTTGAGACACTCTTCTTGTCGGGACTACGGTTACCTTTAATCCATTTTCATAAATTTCCTTTGGATACAAAGAGATACTATCAGCAATAATTATTAATGATGGTGATGTAGTGCATTTTCTAGGGTCAAGACCTAAATCACCGCAACCCCTCGTAATTATAAGTCTTATATAAGCATCGACAAGTTCATTCGACAATAGAGTTTTAATTATTGCTTTTTCAATATCCTTTTGTTGAATTTGTATTTTAAGATTAATTGCTTTTGCTGATGACCAAAGTCTATCAAGATGTTCTTTTAATCTAAAAACTCTACCATTATATGCTCTTATACCTTCAAAAATACCATCTCCATAAAGTAATCCATGATCAAAAACTGAAACTTTCGCATCTTCTTTTTCAATAATTTTTCCATTAAGATAAATTTTCATTATTTTCCCTTTCATAATTAATTTCTTTCATTAAATTATTTTACCGTTAATAATTTCTATTATTTTGTCAGCATTAGATGCAAATCTTCTATTATGTGTTACAAAAATAAGCGTAGAATTAAATTCTGATGAAATTTCAAATAACAATTTTTCAATTTCGAATCCTGTAACTTCATCTAAATCTCCCGTTGGTTCATCTGCAAAAATCACACGCGGATTATTTATTAACGCCCTTGCTAGTGCAACCCTCTGTTGTTCACCACCTGATAATTCATTAGGAAAATAGTCTTGTTTATCTAAAATTCCAAATTTTTCTAAAATAAACTTAGCATACTTGAATTTTGTATTTCTTTCGTTCCAAACTGGTATAAGAATATTTTCTAAAACGCTAAAATCAAACATAAGATAATGAAATTGAAAAACAAAACCTATGTTATTTTTTCTCATTAAGGATAAATATTTATCATCATTTTTAAAACAATCGATATTATCTATATAAACTTTACCAAACGTAGGCCTATCCATAAGTCCCAAGATGTGAATCAAAGTACTTTTTCCGGCACCGGATTGACCAATTAAAGCTATTTTTTGTCCTGACAATATTTCAATATTAATATTATCTAATACTTTAATATTCTGCCCATTTTTTATGTAATTTTTACTCAAATTTTCTGATTTTATATTCATTTGTTAAAAATTATTTTAAAAATATAAAAAATTGTCGTTTAAATTTATTTACTTTCTTTCATTATTTTTATCGGATCAAATTTTGATATTCGATAAATTGGATAAATTTCAGAAAGAATTGTAATTACAAACGCGATAACTACGATCATAAGTATATCTTTTAAAGTTACATCGACCGGCAATCTATCAACATAATAAACACCTTTTGGTAATTTAAATATATTGAACCATTTTAGTGCAAGGCTAACTATAAGACCTAGCACCACTCCAAAAAAAATACCAATAAAACTAATAATAATACCCTCGTAAAAAAATATTTTCGAAATTGAATATTTTGAATAACCAACAGCAAGCATTATTCCTATATCTTTTATTTTTTGCATACTCAGCAATAGAAGATTTGAAACTATATTAGATGTGGCAACTAGTACTATAAATAACAAAATTAAAAACATAATTATCTTTTCAAGTTTAAGTGCAGAAAAAAGATTCTTATTCATTTCAATCCATGTTTTTGTGGTATATTGACATGGTAAATTATTTCGTATCTGACTTGAAACAGTCAATGCATCATAAAAATTATGTATATAAGCATCAAATCCTGTTGTTTTGCTATTTATCATTGAAAAAGTCTTGTTCCATTCATCTAAATCTATAAGCCCAAATGACGAATCAAAATCATATATTCCAGACTGAACAATTGATGAAACAGAAAATTCATACATTTTTGGAATGCTAAAAAAATTGTCAGGAAACATTAGGATAATTTTATCGCCAACATCAACTGAAATATTTTTTGCCAATTCACTGCCAAGGATTATTGACTTTTTACCTATTTTTTCAAAATCAAAACGAATATCAGAAGCAATTATTTTATTTGAAATATTTAACATTTTATCTTCATCTTTATAATCTATAGCCTTAATTAATATACTTGTACCTGATGTCAATTTGGATTTTGAACTACTAATAACACCTTGTTTAAATGCAAACGGAGATATGCTAATAACATTTTTATTAGCATAAATTTTATTTTTTATCTTGCTTAAATCATAGGCTAATTCATTATTATTAATTTTTGTGATAATTATATGTGGCTGCACACCTAAAATTCTATTTTTTATATCATTTTGAAATCCATTCATAATAGCGAGTGTTACAATAAGCACAGAGACACCTAGTGTAATTCCGCTAAATGAAATAAAAGTTGTTAACGCAGAAAAAAAATTATTTTTAGTTGCTTTTAAATACCTAATTGCAACAAAAAACTCTACTGGTAACATTGTATTAATATTATTATTCATAGCTAAGTATTTATCTTTTGCTTATCTCATAACAGGAAACGTTATAACTTCTTTAATTGATTCAATCATTAGTAAAACCATTACAAGTCTATCCACGCCTATACCTAAACCACCAGTTGGAGGAAGACCTTGTTCAAGTGAAAAAATAAAATCATTATCATATGGCATAACTTCTTCAATGTATTCCTTTTGTTTAACTTCTACCTGTTGAATAAATCTTTTTTTTTGTAATTCAGGATCGTTTAACTCTGAATATGCATTTCCAATTTCGATTCCATTTATGTAAAGTTCAAATCTTTCAGCTATTTCTGGTTGATTGAATTTAACTTTTGAAAGTGGTGAATAAATTGATGGATAATCAATAACAAAAGTTGGACATTTCAAATTAGGTAAAACCTTTTCATCAAAAACTTGTTCTAAAATTTTTTTATTGCTAGCATCATTTGGTAAATCAAGATTTAAATGTTTAACAATTTTAAACATCTTTTCATCTTCAATGTATGGTAATAAATCTAAACCTGTATATTCATTAATTAAATCAAACATTTTTATTCTTTTAAATTCCAGATTAATATTCGAGTTTATTTTTTCAGCAGCAGTTTTTACTAAAATTTCAGCAATATCCATCATTTCATTATAGTCGGAATATGCCTTATAAAGTTCAATCATAGTAAATTCAGGATTATGGTTTTTGTCTATACCCTCATTTCTAAAGTTCTTTCCTATTTCAAAAACTTTATCAATACCACCAACAACAAGACGTTTTAAAAAAAGCTCGGGAGCAATTCTAAGAAACAAATCAATATCCAATGTATTATGATGAGTTATAAACGGTTTCGCATTTGCTCCACCAGCAAGCGATTGTAAAATTGGCGTCTCAACTTCTACAAAATCAAGCTCCTCAAGTTTATGTCTAATTGACGATATGATTCTACTTCTTTTAACAAAAATATCTTTTACTTCATTATTGACTATAAGATCCAAATATCTTTGCCTGTATCTTGTTTCAATATTTTTTAATCCATGCCACTTTTCTGGCAATGGTCTAAATGCCTTTGTAAGCATTGTCCATTTTTTTGCCATTATACTTAATTCATTTGTTTTTGTTTTGAATGGAGACCCTTCCACCCCTATGATATCGGAAACATCAATTGTGTTTTTAAAAAGTGTATATTGATCTGCTCCTACCTTGTCACTGCGAACATATATTTGTATTTTTTCGTATCCATCTCTTATATCTAAAAATGTTACTTTACCCATATTCCTATATGTCATTATTCTACCAACAACCTTAACATTCGCATCGGATATTTGGCCTTTCTCAAGAAAATCAAAATCTTTCTTTATATCAAAATTATTTTTATCAAATACATATTTTGACGGATATGGATTTATACCAACATTCTTCAATATTTCTGCTTTTTGTTTTCTATTTTGAACTATTTTTTCAATAGGAATTGATCTGTATTCAAATTTTTCTTTTTTCATTTGTTCACACATTCTATACGCTACTTGTAATAACCACTAACATCACTGCACACAGCACTTATATTATCAACTATAAATACAAACAACAATACTTGATTATATCATTTTTTTTGATTTAGATTAAAAAATTTTGAAAATTAGTTATATACACAATTATTTTCTCCACTTTTTATATGCACATATTTATGATCATAATTAAATCAACATAAATCTTTATATTCATTTAAAACACATTTCATACGACAATGCCAACTATAAAAAATTAATTTTAACATTTAACTAAATATTTTCATTATAGATAAAAAATGTGATAATTGAATTCTCATTAATTATTAAAAACAAGCACTTTATCAATCAAAACCACGGCATAAAGTACAGTTTACAATGTTTAAATTTTACAATCTCGTAATATATAACAAATGTTTTATCACTATTACAACATAAAACATATAACGTTTTTTATCACAGCCAATACATAAGCATATAATCATTAATTTATGTTTTCACGCAATCAGTATTTACATTTTTTATTGTTATAGTTAGTCTAAAGACAAAATTGATAATTAATATTAAATATAATACAATAAATGCTCATGTGTCCATCAAAATGGAAAGACTTTATATATAAACGTTGTACATTGCTTGTCAAATAAGTCAAATGTATGTTATTGAATTAAAATGATAAAAAAATTACATTTGTATATCATCAAAGAATTTATTTGTTATTTTTTTTTTAGCTTATCAGTGTTTTCAATTTTTGTTCTTTTAAATGATTTACCAA
>JAIRSP010000044.1 GCA_031255375.1 Endomicrobium sp. | reverse complement strand
TTTTTTTTTTTTTTGTAAAAAGTGATAAAAACTCAGATGTCATACCGATAAATTTAAAAACAAAATCAGGGATAACAATAGGAATCGTTTTTAAATTTACTGAAGTAGATATGATTCTGCCTACATCACCCCAAGAATACATTGCACTATTTGCAATATAATAACAATTGTTATCAGTTTTTTTATTTTGTATACAATCATCAACAGAATTTACAACGTCTTTCACATACACAAGTTGCAACATTTTTTTTGTAAAAGTAACAAGTTTTAAATGTTTATTTATTAATTTAAAAAATATAAATATATCACTATCCCTTGGTCCATAGATTGCTGCAGGTCTTAATATAGTGTATGGTATTTTACCATATAATTTTTTTTTTATTTCGTGCTCTGCTAAAAGCTTACTTAATCCATAGTCAGAAATTGGACTCTCTATGTCCGTAGCTTTTCTAATAGAATTAAACGATATTGAAGGACCCATTGCTGCTTGTGAAGAAATAAATATAATTTTTTTTAATTTATGATAATTCATCTTCAAAATTGTTTCGCATATTTTTTTCGTAATTCCAACATTTACCGAAAAATACTCATTTTTAGTAATTGCACGAACACTTCCAGCGCAATGAACAATGATATCAATATTAACAATTATTTTTTTTAAAAAACTATCATCATTAAGATCTCCGTAGATAAAATTAACCGGCAAATTACTTATCCATTTTAAATTTGCAGTTTTTCTTAAAGGACACAAAATGTGATGCTTGTTTTTATATAATTCATCAACAATATGACTACCAACAAAACCATTTGCCCCTGTAACTAAAATTTTTAACATTTAATAATGCCTTTATAAAAATCTTTTAATCATATAAAAAATCAACAAAACATCTTTAAATTTTAATTTACAATAATATTAAAAAACTAGAAATATTTACAATGCAAATAATTAAATACAATTTTAAGAACATTAATAATATATTTATATATAAAATATTAAGAAGATTTGAATAGTTTTATTTCATTTATCATATTTGGAATAATTTCGTATAAATCGCCCTCTAAAGCATATGATGCAATCTGCATAATTGGACATGTCTCATCTTTATTTATTGCAATAATAATACTAGATGAGTCTATGCCTATCATATGTTGAATTTGTCCGGAAATTCCACAGGCTATGTAAATTTTTGGAGAGATTATTTTACCGGTTTGCCCTATTTGATATTCCTCTGATATCCATCCAGAATCAACAACTGCTCTCGAAACAGCTATCACACCACCTAGAGAATCTGCAAGTTCCTTAATAAGTTCAATGCCCTTTTGTTTACCTAGTCCTCTGCCACCAGAAACAACAACATCAGCACTACTAAGATTAACAACATTCGCTTTTACTGTAGATCCTAAAAATTCTGTTCTATTCAACAGGGTTTTCGCATCAATCTTATAATCAATAATTCTACCCTTTTTATTTATTTCTATATTTGCTTTTTTAAAAATTTTATTCCTAACAGTAACAATTTGCGGTCTATGTTTTGGTGTTAAAATAGTTGCCATAATATTTCCGCTAAATGCCGGTCTTGTTTGATGAAGATTTCTTGTTATATTGTCAATTTCTAATGAAACACAATCAGCCGTAAGACCGGTCTTAAGCCTTACTGCAACTCTTGATGCAAATGAACGTCCTATATCTGTCGCGCCTATCAAGACAATTTCTGGTTTTTCTTTTTTTATAATTCTAACCAGCATATCAGTATATGGATCGTCTTGAAATTCATAAAAAATTTGATCATTACATACATAAACTACGTCTGCTCCACTATTTATTAATTCGTAAGATTTTTGCCTAATATTACTACCTATTAGTGCAACACTTAAAAACGTCCCAAGTTTTTTAGAAAGTCTTTTACCTTCATTCAAAAGCTCATACACAACATCAGATATTTCTCCATGTTTTTGTTCTGCATATACCATGATTCCATTATATGAATTTTTGTCAATTTCAACTTGTGATTCATTTTTTTCTTGTTCAATTGCATTAAATTTACAGCTACGAACACATAGTCCACAACATGTACATTTATTTAAATCCAAAATTGGAAAATTAAATCCATTTTTATTACGATCTGATATATTGGACATGCGAATTGCACCAAAAATACATTTGTCTTTACACAATTTACATCCAACGCATTTATCAACAATTATATTTATATTACCATTCATAATTGTCCTCATTAACAAACTTATTCTTAGCTGATTTTATTGAATTACACCTAAATTAAACAATTTTTTAACTAAAATTGCAGATATTTCTTTTGCATTACCACTTATTTTTTCTCCACGTCTCTTTTGCGGTACAGCAAATGTTTTAATTACGCGTGTTGGAGATCCATTAGTTCCAGCCTTTTTAATATCAATATGCATACTTTCTGCATCCAACGTTTTAATAATTGCCTTATTTGCAAATATTCTACCTCTAAGAGATGAAATCCTTGGAATATTTATTTCTTTCACAACTGTCATAAGAACAGGTAGATAACTTTTTATTAAATCGTACCCGTTTTCCATTATTCTTTCTGCTATAATCGACAATTTATCATTAGAAAATTCTATTTTTTTTACATACGATATATGTGGTATGTTCAACATTTCAGAAATTCCAGGACCAACTTGTGCAGTATCACCGTCTGACGCTTGCTTTCCACAAATAATAATATCATAATCACCTATAAATTTTATTGCGGATGATAATACATAAGATGTGGCCAAAGTGTCAGACCCTATAAAAATTTTATCACTTATTAAAAATGCTTCATCTGCACCTTTTGCCAAAGCATCTCTTAAAATAATCTCGGCTTGCTTTGGTCCCATTGTAACAACGATTACTTTTCCTCCAATTTTTTCTTTAATTCTAATTCCTTCCTCTAAAGCATGTTCGTCAAATGAATTAATTATTGATTCTACACCGTCTCTTTTTAGTCTTCCGGTTTCTTGATCAATTTGTACATTCGTCAAATTTGGAACTTGTTTAACACAAACAATTATATTCATACTATTGTCACCAAAAAAGTTATCAAATCCTAAATTTCATTCACATGATATAATACAATCGAAAATTCTATACTTTACAAATAAACAAAAATCAAAATTATTAATCAATCATTAAAACGTAATAACATTACAAATACATATTTTATATATTACATCTTTTTAGAATTAGTAACATATTCTTTAATTAAATTAATAGCAATTTCATTTTTTTGAATCTGACTTGTTCCCTCATAAAGCGTTGTAATTTTTGCATCTCTCATCATCTTTTCTACAGGACATCCCTTTGTATATCCGTATCCACCAAATATTTGTACAGCATTTGTAGTGACTTTCATTGCGACTTCTGAACAAAAAAGTTTAGCCATAGCAGACTCTTTACTTGTACGCTTTGCTTTTCCAGAATCAATCATTTTTGCTGAACTATAAAGTAACGCTCTTGCCGCTTCAATTTCAGTAGCCATCTCTGCAATCATATGCTGTATCGCTTGAAAAGAAATTATAGGACTACCAAATTGTACTCTTCTCTTTGCATATTCAACTGCTTCATCTAAAGCCCCTGTCGCTATACCAAGGGCTTGTGCCGCAACACCTGGACGAGAATTATCAAGAGTACTTTGGGCTATCATTAAACCATGGCCCTCTTTACCTATTAATCTGCTCTTATGTATTTTACAATTATTAAATATGAGCTCCCTTGTAGAAGATGCTTTTATTCCCATTTTTTTTTCTTTTTTACCAAAACTAAATCCTTGATCACCTTTCTCTAAAACAAAACACGATATCCCTCTAGCTCCTCTTGATGGATTTGTTTTTGCAAAAATCGCATATATTTCTGCATCACCGCCATTTGTAATAAAGCATTTCATACCATTAATTACATAGTAATCACCATCTTTATTGGCTGTTGTAACCATATTTGTTGCATCGGAGCCAGCTGATGGTTCTGTTAAACCAAATGCAGCTAATTTTTTACCAGATGCAATATCAGGTAAATATTTTTTCTTTTGTTCATCATTGCCAGATATTAAAATTGGGAAAGTTCCAAGTGCAGTTGCAGCAAGAGACAATGAAACAGCAGCATCAACTTTACAAAGCTCTTCAACAACAAGTACAAGTCCCATAACACCTTTTCCAAGTCCACCATATTCTTCAGGAATATATGTTGCAAATAAATCGGCCTTGGCAAATTCATGTACAATATCCCATGGAAATTCTTCTTTTTCATCATAATATTCTCTTAATGGTTTCATTTTTTCAATTGCAACAATTCTGGCAGTTTCAATTATCATACGTTCGTCATCTGATAACATATAATTCATTACCATATTAAATCTCCTATTATTAAACAACAAAAAAATACTCAAAAAAATTATACTTACTATTCTACACCGTTTTAATTATAAGATTCTTGTATTATATTAATAATATTTTTTTATTACTAAACTCGCGTTGTGCCCTCCAAAACCAAGTGAATTTGAAATTGCACAACAAAAATTTTTAATTCTTGATATATTTGGAATATAATCCAAATCACATTCTTGATCAGGCAATTCATAATTTATTGTTGGATGCATGAAGCCTTCATGCATTGTAAGAACTGTTGCAGCAAGTTCAACCGCCGATGCGCCTCCCAATAAATGTCCTATCATTGATTTTGTAGATGAAATAGGTATTTTATACGCAAGTTTTCCAAAAACCCTTTTTATTGCCAATGTCTCAACTTTATCATTCAAAATAGTCGATGTTCCATGTGCATTTATATAGTCAATCTCTTCTTTTGAAATATTAGCGTCAATCATTGCTTTTTCAATTGCCAAAGCCGCACCGTTACCTTCTGGGTCAGGTGCAGTTATATGATATGCATCATTTGATGCTCCATATCCTGCAAGTTCTGCATATATTTTAGCAGCACCTCTATTTAATGCATGTTCTAAAGTTTCAAGCACAAACATAGCAGCACCTTCACCCATAACAAAGCCATCGCGATTTTTATCGAATGGCCTAGAGGCTTTTTGTGGCTCTGTGTTTCTTCTAGATAATGCCCTAATAGAACAAAACCCTGCAAGACCAAGGGGAACAATAGCCCCTTCAGCACCACCTGAAATTACTATATCAACAATACCGCTTCTTAGCAATTGCAAAGCATCGCCAATTGCGCTATTCGATGATGCACACGCACTTGTAACAGTATAGTTTATTCCAGTAAAACCATAATGGATCGCTATTTCACCGGGAAGCATGTTCGTAATTATCATTGGTATAAGAAATGGACTTATTTTCCTTGGGCCATTTTTTAAAAGAACTCGTTCTTCATTTTCAATTATATCTAATCCACCAATACCAACCCCACTAACAACGCCTATTTTCGATAAATCTTCATTATTTAAATTAATACCAGAATCTTCAATCGCCATTTTTGCTGATGCAAATCCAAACTGAGTAAATCTTGCCATTCTTCTTATCTTTTTTCTATCAATAAATTTTTCTGGAGTAAAATTTTTAACAACAGCTGCAAATTTTGTCGAATATTCGCTAGTATCAAACGAATCAATAACAGAAACGCCAGACTTACCAATTCTTAATGCTTTTACAAACTCAACATTACCAATCCCTATAGGTGTAACAACTCCTATCCCGGTAACAACCACTTTTTTGTTCATTTTAATCCTATATTTAAACCTTTTTCAAAATAAATTATTTTTTAACATGAGTTTTAACATAATCTATTGCGTTTGCTACAGTTTGAATCTTTTCCGCCTCTTCATCTGGGATTTCAATGCCAAACTCCTCTTCAAATGCCATAACCAATTCAACTGTATCCAAAGAGTCTGCGCCTAAATCATTTACGAATGACGCTTCAGGTGCAACCTCAGCAGGATTTACACCCAACTGTTCAACGATAATTTTTTTTACTCTATCCTCAAAACCTTCCATTAATTACTCCTTCTCATCTATTTATTTTTTTTCTATCTCAATTCGTTTTATATTATAATACAAATTTTACATTTTTTACATATACATACCGCCATTCACAGATAAAACATGTCCAGTTATATATGCTGAATCATCAGAAACCAAAAATAATGCTGCGTTCGCTACATCAAAAACATTGCCAAATCTTCTTAAAGGTATAAGTGATGACATTGCGTGTTTTTGTTCATCTGTTAATTTATCAGTCATAGATGTATTGATAAAGCCAGGCGCAATAGCATTCACTAAAATATTCCTTGAAGCAAGTTCTCTTGCACAGGTCTTAGTAATAGCAATTACTCCACCTTTAGATGCAGAATAATTTATTTGTCCTATGTTCCCAATTTGCCCAACAATAGAAGCTATATTTAATATTCTACCATGTTTTTGCTTAAGCATAGGTTTTATAACAGCTTTTATACAATTAAACACACCTTTCAAATTAACAGATATAACTTCATCCCATTCTGATTCTTTAATTCTTAAAATTAAATTATCCTTAGTTATTCCGGCATTGTTGACTAGTATATCTATTTTAGAAAAATTGTCAATAGAAGTTTTAATTAATGATTCGCAACTTTTGAAATTTGAAACATCCAAAGCAAATGGTATAGGTGGTTTACAATTATATTTTTCGATTATTTTGTTAACAGTATCATTAGCTGACTCTATAGTAGTTCCAGTAATTACAAGCTGCGCTCCTTCACGTGCGAAAACTTCAGCTATAGCTCTTCCTATCCCTTTTGATGAACCAGTAATAATGGCAACTTTTCCTTTAAGCCTCATTGTTTATTACCTCAAGTGCATTTTGTAAACTTATTGAATCTTCTACATTAAGGCTTTTTTTTGATTTGTCTATTTTTTTCAAAAGTTTAGATAAAACCATACCAGGTCCAATTTCTATAAATATATCGAACCCGAGATTAATAATATTATTTATAGTTTCATTCCATTTAACAGGGCTGACAATTTGTTTTACTAGTTTTTTCTTGATAAATGAATTATCTGTATTTAATAGTGCATCACAGTTTGTAAAAACGCCAAAAGATGGTATATTAAAATTATACTCACAAAGTTTTTTTGATATATTATCTGAAGCCGATGCCATAAGAGAAGAATGAAATGGACCTGAAACATTTAATGTTATGCATTTTAACGCACCAGCATCTGTAGCAAGTTTAATTGCAATATTTATTGATGATATGTTACCAGATATAACAATTTGATCATGAGAATTAAAATTAGCAATTTCACAAACACCGAAACTTGAAGCCTGCATACATATATTTTCAACAACAGTTTTTTTTAAACCAATAATTGCTACCATGGCACCACTATTTTCATCAGATGCCTTTTGCATAAATTCACCCCTTAATTTTACCATTTCCAATCCATCTGTAAAATCAAAAAATCCAGCAGCACATAATGCAGAATATTCTCCCAACGAATGACCAGCGGCAACAAAACTGATATCATTAAAATTGCAAAAACTTCTAAAAACTTCAAAAATAGCCATACTTACAACAAATATTGCAGGTTGCACATATTTATTAAGTTTCAAAATTTCGTTTGGTCCATTAAAAATAATATCTTTAAGATTATTTCCAGCCATGTCAATTACATTTCTCGCATTCTGGTATTTATTGTAAATATCCATCCCCATTCCGATTCTTTGTGATCCTTGACCTGGAAACATTAGTGCTATTTTAATCATCATAACTCTTTTAAATTAATTTAAAATACATTTAAAACAATAAAAAATAATAAACTATAATATATTACTAATTTTTATAACTGCTGCACCCCATGTAAAACCTCCGCCAAACGCAACCAATTCTACGATATCATCATTTTTTAATTTTCCTGTTTTTATTGCCTCGTCTAACGCAGTAACAATTGTTGCTGATGAAATATTTCCTGTTTTATGAATATTTATAAAAACCTTATCCATAGAAATGCCGATTTTCTTTGCAACTAATTCAATTATTCTAATGTTTGCTTGATGAGGTATAAGAAGATCTATATCATCAATATTTTTTTTCGAAAATTTTAATGCTTTTTCAGCAGCAAATATCATCTTTTGAACAGCTATTTTAAAAACTTCTTTTCCATCCATTTTTACAGTATGTAATTTTTTAACAACAGTATCAATTGTTGCAGGGTTCGATGTGCCGCCAGCAGGTAAAAAAAGAAAATTAGAATACGAACCATCAGCTCCTAAGAAAACTGACAAAATATCATTACAATTATATGAAGCAGATAAAATCATAGCCCCTGCTCCATCGCCAAACAGGACACATGTATTCCTATCTGACCAATCTGTAATTTTTGTTAATTCATCAGCGCCAATCAATAAAATTTTTTTATATATTCCAGATTCGATAAATGCTTTCGCAACAGAAATACCGTATATAAACCCACTACATGATGCCAATAAATCAAACGCAGGAACAGACGGAATATTCAGTTTTGCCTGTAAAAAACACGCTGTTGATGGAAATAACATATCTGGAGTAACAGTTGCCACAAGTATAGCGTCTATTTGTTCAGGCGAAATATTAGCGGCTTTCAATGCCTCGACAGAGGCCTTAAAAGCAAGATCAGACGTTGGCTCGTTTTTCTCCGACATTCTTCTCTCTTTAATTCCAGTCCTCTTTTTTATCCATTCGTCAGATGTATCAACAATTTTTTCTAAATCAAAATTAGTGATAATTTTTTTTGGAAAATACGAACCTGTACCTAAAATTTTAACACCTATTTTACTTTCCATTTG
>JAIRSP010000033.1 GCA_031255375.1 Endomicrobium sp. | reverse complement strand
TTTTATTTTTAATTTTCATTTTACAATTATAACAATTTTAACAAAAAACTAATATATTATCATAAAATCATTTTATTGTTTTTATATAATTAGCAGATTGCATATTTTATTTAATTTTTTACACTATTGTTTTTATGATTTAAATTATGTTTTACTCATAATTATTTTATAGTTTTTGCCATGTTGATTGCGAATGCGTGATTTTATTGTAAATTTTTGTTATTTTGTAATAATAATTTAATTGTTTTTGATTACTGTAAAATATAAAATTTTAATGTTAAAAATAAGTTTGCGATTAATATATTAAAATAATATCGATTTTTTTAATTAATTTTATTTTATCGTAAACTATTAGTTGTATGATTTTTTTTGATCTTATTATATTAACTAAAAAAAAATATGAAATATAATGTTGGAATTATTTATAATAAATCGAAGATGAGTGCAAAAAAACTTGCGTTTAAAGTAGCCACTTGGCTTAAAAGCAATAAACATAGATCGTCGTTTATTGTTGATTCTTCATTGGTTAAAGCGAAAAAAGTTGATTTTGTTTTATCAATAGGTGGCGATGGTACTATGTTAAAAGCCATAAGAACGTTTTCACCATTATCAATACCAGTAAAAGGTATAAATTTTGGATCTCTTGGATTTCTGACTGATACGGACATAAATGATGTATTTGTAACTTTGAATAACATCTTTTCGTCTGGTTTTGTAATTGAAAAAAGAATTTTACTTTCCGTTGAATTTGAACACGAAAATAAGAAAATAAAATCGATAGCAGCAAACGATTGTGTTCTACGCTCTTTATCTGGTGGAAAATTAGTCTCTATATTCGTTGATATAGATAAAAATTTTGTATCAGAGTATAAATGCGATGGAATGATTATTTCAACGCCAACGGGATCTACTGCTTATTCATTAGCATCATTTGGTCCAATAGTATACCCAACTCTTTCTGTATTTATTCTTACACCGATTTCGCCGCATACTTTAACGCAGCGTCCAATGATATTATCAAGTAAATGTAATATTTCATTTATTACAAAAAATAAAGATAATAGTAAAAATATTATGATATCTATAGATGGTCAAAAAAACTACATTCTTCCGAACGGGGCAATAGTAAAATTTTCTATATATAGAAAACAGCTTAAACTTATAAAAAATTGTAGTAAATCTTATTTTGATACTTTAAAAACAAAATTGAACTGGGGTATTTAATGTGGCAATTTTATTATTTATGTAATGTGTATATATAAAATATATTGAGTACAGTCGCAGTTTTACTCCGGGACTAGGATTCGAACCTAGACAAAGGGATCCAAATTCCCTTGTGCTACCGTTACACAATCCCGGAATATGATAACTAGATCTCTTAAATATAATTATATATTATAACTATTAGTTATCTGTCAATTGTTTTGACAAACCATATTTTCCAGTTGTTATGATTATTTAATTTTGATTTAAGGTTTTCTGTTTTAATTGTTTTATCACTGTAAATTCCAAAGACCGTTGTACCAGATCCTGACATTAAACTAACATCGCATAATTTACTTAGAGTTTTTTTAATTTTTGATATTTCTTGATAGTTAGGAAAAATAAACTCTTCAAATCTATTAAAACAATAGTTAAGCATTTCTTTTTTCACAAAAAAATGGTTGCATATAAATGATTTAAATATATTATTAATTTTTATTTGATTTTTTAATGGAAATTTAATTTTTTTGTATACGTTATTACTGCTTAATCCAAACCCTGGATTTACAAGAACTACATTTAATTTTCCAATACTTTTCAATGGCGTAATAATTTCTCCGATCCCTTCACATAAAGCGGTCCCTGCAGTAAGAAAAAACGGAACGTCTGCACCAAGTTTTATTGCAATTTTTTTTATTTCATTTTTTGATGTTTTTATTTTCCATAGTTTTATTAAAGACTTAAGCGTCGATGCAGCATCGGACGAGCCACCACCCAATCCTGCTTTTATGGGTATTCTTTTTTTTAGGTATACTTTTACTCCATTACTTATATTATAATATTTTTTAACTGCTTGTATTGTTTTATATATAATGTTTTTTTTATTGTTACTTAGATTGCAGTTTTCGCATTTAAGTGAAATTTCGCTATCGGTAAGTTCAAAGTACAGTTCGTCATATAAGCCGATAGTTTGCATAATGCTTTTTATGTTATGATATCCATCGGCTCTTTTATTTTTAATTTCTAAAAAAAAATTAATTTTTGCAGGTGCTCTGCTATATAATTTCATTTATTGGTATAAAACAACATTTTATGTTTAAACAATAAATTGACCATTGCGAACAGCGTATATTATTGCTTCTTTCATTGCTGTTGCGTCTGCTATATTTTTACCGGCAATATCAAATGCAGTTCCATGCCCTGGTGAAGTTCTTAAAAATGGTAATCCAATTGTAATGTTTACTATTTTCTTGTTATTGATACATTTCAATGGTATCATTGCTTGATCGTGATACATTGAACAAACTAAATCATAATATCCACTTTTAGCTTTTAACCAAATAGAATCTGCTGGTAACGGCTTTGTTATGTTAATACCTGATTTTTTTAATATTTTATATGCTGGTAATATGATTTTTTTTTCTTCAGAACCTAAAATTGAATTATCGCCAGCATGTGGATTCAGTCCACATAGACCTATTCTTATATTTTTTTTATTTATTTTTCTTAAAAAATTTATAGCCAAATTTATCGTTTTAATTATATTTTCGGTTTTTATATTTGACGATATTTTTTTAACAGGTATATGTCTTGTAATTATAACGCTATGTATATTGTTACATGAAAACATCATTGCGAAATTTTCGCTTTTTGTGATGTAGGCAAGTAATTCAGTATGTCCTTCATGTTTTTCTCCCGCCATTTTTAATGATTTTTTTGATACGGGGGCATTAATCAATGCAACATTCTTTTTGTTCATACAATATTTTACAGCTTCATGTATCGCTGATATGGCAGCTATTCCAGATTTTGCTGAAGGATATCCAATTTTTAATTTTCCATTATTGGATGATGAAATATATTCATTATTTTTAAAGTATTTAGAAAAAGCAACATCACCAAACACAATAGGGTTGCAAATCTTAGTTATTACAGATGAATTTACTGCTTTCTGAACTATTTCATATCCTATACCACTCGGATCACCAAGCGTAATTGCTACATCAGATTTATGCATCTTTTTATCCTCTGATAACATTAATAAAATACATAATTTATTCAGTTATGTACTATTTTAATATTTGCTTTTGATTTTAGTATGTTGACATACTCATAAAAAGATTTAGAAAGATTGTATTGTTGTAAAATTTTATATATATCATTCTTGACATCATTGAATGATATATTTTTACTCGCATG
>JAIRSP010000030.1 GCA_031255375.1 Endomicrobium sp. | reverse complement strand
AAATATGAAGTTCCAAGGATTGTTTTTTCAAATAAAATGGATAAGATTGGCGCAGATTTTTTTATGGTTGTTGATGATATAAAAGAAAAACTTGGAGCAAATCCTCTTCCAATACAAATTCCTATAGGTTCAGAGTCAAATTTTCAAGGAGTTATTGATTTAGTAACAATGAAAGCATATATTTGGACAGAAGAAGGACTTGGCGCAAAATTTAATATAATAGATATTCCGGATGAATTTAAAAAAAAAGCACAGTATATGCATAATAGAATGATAGAGCTTATAGCTGACTATAGCGATGACGTAATGAATAATTTTATGGAAAATAAAGCATCAAGTATTGCACAGATAAAACAGGCTATTAGATGTGCAACTATCAAAATGAAATTAATTCCAGTGTTATGTGGTACGGCTTTTAAGAATAAAGGAATACAGCCAATGCTTGATGCAATTTGCGATTATCTTCCATCTCCGCTTGATAGAAATGTGTTTAGCTGTATTGATATAGAAACAAAAAAAACAAATATCAAAAAAATTGATTTTAATGCATCTTTTAGTGCGTTAGCATTTAAAATTCAAGCTGATCCATATATAGGAAAACTTACATATTTTAGAGTATATTCAGGGACATTGGAAAGTGGATCTTATGTTTATAATTCTGTGAAAAATATAAGAGAAAGAATTTCTCGTATAGTTAGAATGCATTCAAATAACAGAGAAGAAATAAAAAGCGTTTCAGTTGGCGATATTGCTGCTGCAGTAGGTTTAAAAAATACAAGTACTGGAGATACGCTATGTGATGAGAGTGATCCAATATTACTTGAGTCAATGGATTTTCCAGATCCGGTTATCGATGTTGCTGTTGAACCTAAATCAAAAGCAGATGAAGAAAAGCTTGGCGTGGCTTTGAATAGACTTTCCGAAGAGGACCCAACGTTTAGAGTTAAAGTGGACAACGAAACAGGCCAAACTATTATAGCTGGCATGGGTGAGCTGCATTTGGAAATTATTGTTGATAGAATGAAGAGAGAATTTAATGTGAAGGCAAACGTTGGAAGACCTCAGGTGGCATATAGGGAAACAATTAAAAAGTTATGCGAGTCTGAGGCAAAATATATAAGACAAACCGGTGGAAGAGGGCAATATGGGCATGTTGTCCTTACAGTTGAACCACAGGGTCATGGAAAGGGATATGAATTTGTGAATAAAATAGTCGGTGGCGTTGTCCCAAGGGAATATATACCTGCTATAGATAAGGGGATTAAAGAAGCAATGACCTCCGGTGTTTTGGCTGGGTATCCCGTTGTTGATGTTAAAGTAACTGTTATCGATGGCTCTTTTCATGAAGTTGATTCTTCGGAAATGGCATTTAAAATTGCTGGTTCTATGGCATTTAAAGACGCGTGTAGAAAAGCAAGTCCTATAATTTTGGAGCCAATAATGAAAACAGAAATTATTGTTCCAGAAGAATATATGGGTGATGTAATCGGTGACTTAAATTCTAGACGTGGAAAAATTATAAATATGGAATCAAAAAATAAGATACAATATATTAGATCGAATACTCCACTCGCTGAGATGTTTGGATATTCTACTTCGCTTCGTTCTCTTACTCAAGGAAGAGGAAATTATACAATGGAGCCTTCGCATTACGAAGAAATTCCAAAACATATAGCTGATAAAATATTAGATAAAAATGTAAATAAATGATATGGAGCATAGCAAATGGCAAAAGAGAAATTTGATAGAAGCAAACCGCATGTGAATATAGGAACAATAGGTCATGTAGATCATGGAAAAACGACTTTGACTGCAGCCATAACAAAGGTTTTAGGTGATAAAGGTTTAGCTGAGTATGTATCATATGACGAGGTTGCAAAAGCTTCTGAATCACAAGGTAGACGTGATGACAGTAAAATAGTAACTATAGCAGTAAGTCATGTAGAGTATTCTACAGAAAAAAGACACTATGCGCACATAGATTGTCCAGGTCATGCTGATTATGTGAAAAATATGATAACAGGTGCAGCACAAATGGATGGCGCAATATTAGTTGTAAGTGCGCTTGATGGACCGATGCCACAAACAAGAGAACATATACTACTTGCTAGGCAAGTTAATGTCCCATCAATTGTTGTATTTTTAAACAAATGCGATGCAATAGAAGATAAAGAGTTACTTGATTTGGTTGAAGTAGAAGTTAGAGATTTATTGACAAAATATAATTTTAACGGAGATAATACACCAATAATTAGAGGTAGTGCGCTTGAAGCATTGAAAGGTAAATCCGACGGAGTTGAATCGATAATGAAATTAATGAGCGCTGTAGATGATACAATACCGTTGCCAACTAGAGACGTTGATAAGCCATTTTTAATGAGCGTAGAAGATGTATTTTCAATCACAGGAAGAGGTACAGTTGCTACCGGAAGAGTCGAGAAGGGAAAGATTAAAATAGGTGATAATGTAGAAATAATAGGAATACAGGAAACAAAAAAATCAGTTGTAACTGGAATAGAAATGTTCAGAAAATTGTTGGACGAAGCGCATGCCGGTGATAATATAGGTATACTCTTAAGAGGAATAGAAAAAGAACAAATTGAAAGAGGCCAAGTAATAGCTATACCTGGATCAATAAAACCTCATAAAAAGTTTAATGGACAAATATATATATTAACTAAAGAAGAAGGCGGAAGGCATACACCATTTTTCAATGGATATAGACCACAGTTTTATTTTAGAACGACAGACGTTACTGGTATTGCGCATTTACCGGACGGTGTAGAAATGGTTATGCCTGGTGATAATATAGTTATGAATATAGAATTGATAATGCCTGTTGCTATGGAAAAACAACTTAGATTTGCAATTAGAGAGGGTGGAAAAACCGTTGGCTCAGGTATTGTTACTGAAATTTTAGATTAATTTATTAAAAAACGTTACTTTATAATAGGATAGTTTATGGTGAATGAGAAAATAATTTCAACTCAACGTATAAGAATTAAGTTACGCGCATACGATTATAAAATGCTAGATGATTCATTGGCTAAAATTGTAAAATTTATTGGAGAATAAATAGTATGTCAGAAAGATTTATTGCGGTTATGATGTGCGATATATGTAAAAACAGAAATTATCATTTTACAAAAAATAAAAAACAAGAAAAAAATCTTGATTTGAAAAAATTTTGTAAAAATTGTAGAAAAACTACAAAACACAAAGAAACAAAATGACTTAAAAGGGGTATAAGTTTAATGGTAAACTATTGGTCTCCAAAACCAATTTTGAGGGTTCGAATCCTTCTGCCCCTGTTTAAAATATTATGAGGTTTGAATATAAGGGTGAACTTTTTTAAAACATTAATTAAATTTCTAAAAGATGCATATTATGAACTTACAAAAGTCACATGGCTTAGCAAAAAAGAAGTTGTTATAGTCACGTTGACGGTTGTTGTGTTTATCGTTATAGCATCAATATTTGTAAGTATTGTGGACTTGATTTTGAATGCGATTGTCGGTATCGTATTGTAATATAAAATTAAAAAATGAAAACGAATTTTATTATACTATAGATACATAATACAATTTATAGCTAATAAGTTTTGGAGTAAAAAAAATGGTAAGTCAATGGTATATTGTTCACGCTTATTCTGGTCATGAAGATAAAGTGAAAAAGAAATTAGAAACCGCTATTGTAAATTTAAATATGCAAAATTTTATTTTTCAAATATTAGTTCCAACAGAAGATGTAGTTGAAATAAAACAAAACCGTAAAGTAATAAAGAAAAGAAAATTTTATCCAGGTTATGTTTTTATTGAAATGATTATGAACAATTCTACATATTGGTTCGTTAAAAATACTGTTGGCGTTGCAGGTTTTTTGGGTGGCTCTAAGCCTATCCCAATGATTAAAAGTGAAGTTGAGAATATTGTTGATTTAATTAAAAATACTAGTATATCTAAGCCTAGACCTGCAGTGTCGTTTGAGAAAGATGATTTTGTTCGTATCATTGAAGGTCCATTTAAATATTTTATTGGAACAGTAAATGAAATTAATCATGAAAAGGGTAAAATTAGAGTTATGGTGACTATATTTGGAAGACCAACACCAGTAGAACTTGATTTTTTGCAAGTTGAAAAGACAAACAATTAGTTGCTTATAATTTAGTTTACCTTAAGCACGTTTTATGTATTTATAAAATAGAGGTCACAATAAAATGTTAAAGAAAAAAATAAAAGTAGTGATTAAATTGCAAATTCCAGCAAGAGGTGCAAATCCTGCTCCACCAGTTGGTCCCGCGTTAGGGCAGCATGGTGTAAATATTATGAATTTTTGCAAACAATTTAATGAAAATACAATTAAAATGGAAAATGGTATAATAGTACCCGTAGTGATAACCGTATTTAATGATAAATCATTCACATTTATAACAAAAATGCCGCCAGTATCAGCACTAATAAAAAAGGTTGTTGGTATTGCTAAAGCGTCTGGAGTTCCTAATAGAAATAAAGTTGGTAAAATTACAATATTGCAAGTAAGAGAAATAGCTAAACAAAAAATGCAAGACTTAAATTCTAATGAAAATTTAACTTCAGCTGAGTTGATGGTTAAAGGAACTGCAAGGAGTATGGGTATTGACGTGATTGAATAAAATAACGAACTTTTACGTTTATGCTATTGTAAAAAGGGAAAAATTAAATGAGCAAAAGATTAATTGAAGCGAAAAAGTTGATTGATAATAAAAAATATGATTTATCTGATGCAGTAGTTTTATTAAAAAAGTTGTCAAAAGTAAAATTTGATGAAACTATTGAAATTCATATTAAATTAGGTATTGATCCAAAAAAAAATGATCAGATTGTTAGAGGCTTGATATCGCTTCCGTATGGTACAGGTAAAATAAAAAAAATTGCTGTTTTAGCAAAAGGAGAAAAACAAAAGGAAGCAGAGATGGCAGGTGCTGATGTTGTTGGATTTGATGATTTAATTAATGATATTTTAAAGGAGAATATAAAATTTGATGTTTTAATTGCTACGCCAGATGTCATGAAAGACTTAACGAAGACTGCTAGAATTTTGGGTCCAAAGGGTATTATGCCAAGTCCAAAGTCTGGAACAGTAACATTTGAAATTGCCAAAGCAGTCAGTGAACTTAAAAACGGAAGATTTGAGTACAAAAATGATTCGCTTGGCATAATCCATACTTCTGTTGGCAAAGTATCGTTTGACGTAGAAAAGGTTGTTTGCAATATAGATGCTTTGATAAAAGCAATTGCAAATGCTAGACCTGCAAGCGCAAAGGGGAAATACATAAAAAATATTTCAATTTCATCAACGATGGGACCTGGAATATTTATTGCTGAGGATTAAAAAGATATCGTATAATATTAATTGTCTTGAAACATAATATATCTAATGTATTTTTATGTTTAAATAATTTATAATAAGTAGCAGGCGACATATGTCGTCTTTTTTTTTGATTTTAATATATAAGTAAAATTATATGTATATATATTGTTGTTTATAGAAATTTGTTAATATTAGCAAATGCTGTACAATGGACACGAATGCGATAATAATCAAATTAATTACGTGATACGTGATATTATCATGAGAATTTTCAATTATAAATAAATGAATAAGTTTTTATTTTTAGTATTTAGTAATTAAAATGATTATGCAATTATTTACATTTGTTACTTGGTAAAAAGCAATTTCATGATATCGCTGAGTTACATCATATATAAACTTGCTTATTTTTAGTTTTTTATGGAGGATTATGTATGGTTGAAAATAATGAGATTTTAATTGCTCTTAAGCAAATTGAAAAAGACAAAAAGTTAAAAAAAGAAGATGTTTTAGTAACTATAGAAAATGCGTTGATATCTGCATATAAAAAACATGTTGGTAAAAATGTTAAAATCGATGCCAAAATTGACCCTGATAACGGCAGTGTAATTACAAATGTAATAAAAACTGTTGTTAAAAATAATTATTTGAATTCGCTATTAGAAATAAATATTTACGATGCAAGAAAAATTGATAATAACGTGCGTATTGGCGATGAAATAAAAATACCTGTTAATCATCGAAATTTTGCAAGAGTCGCTGCACAAACTGCTAGACAAATCATAATTCAAAAAATAAAAGAATCAGAAAAAAATATATTGTTTATTGAAATGAAAAAAAAAATTGGACAAATAGTAAATGGTATTGTATATAAAATAACAAATGGAAACAATATAATAGTTGACCTAGGAAAAACTGATGCTTTACTTCCAGTTGGAGAGCAGGTTGCTAAAGAAAAATTTAGCGTTGGGCAACATATTAAAGCTATTATTTTAAGAGTAGAAAAAAAAAGTAGAGGTCCTGAAATTATTTTATCAAGAGCAAGTCCAAGATTTGTAAGAAAGCTTTTTGAACTTGAGGTACCAGAAATTTATGAAAAAATTGTGGAAATAGTAAATATAGTTAGAGAGAATGGTGTAAGAACAAAGATAAGCGTATTGTCACATAATCACAAAGTCGATCCTGTAGGCGCATGCGTTGGCGTAAAAGGCGCAAGGGTTAAGCCAATAATTGATGAATTGAGAGGAGAAAAAATTGATTTAATATCTTACTCTGTTGACCCTATAAAATATATATCTAATTCATTATCTCCTGCTAAAATTAATTCTGGTATTA
>JAIRSP010000023.1 GCA_031255375.1 Endomicrobium sp. | reverse complement strand
AAAAAACGATTAAAACAATTATTTAATAAGTATTAAATAAAAATTAAATCACTATTTATATTTTACCATTTTCAATTAATAAAATCTAACAAATCAACAAGCTAGAATTAATTGTTTTTCCTTAAAAAATATTTTTTTTCATCAACAGATAATTTTTCAATTGAATATCTTAACATTATTCTTGGCATAATCTTACAATATGTATCTAAAAATGAAATGAGACACTTTTTGTTTATTTTTCCGATTTCCCTAAGCATCCAACCAGATGCCTTGTAAATTAAATGATGTTTATTAGAAAAAAACAATTTTGACAATTTTAAAGTTTCTATAAATCTTTCATTTTTAATAAAATAAAGTGTAGAAACTATTGCAACCCTTTCCTTCCAAAGTATTTTTGAATATGCATATTCCCACAAATCTTTAGTTGAATAATCGTGCCAATACTGTCCAGGAATACATGGGGCAGATAAATCAACTAAATCCCAATTATTAATATACATAAAATTTCTCAAATATATCTCATATATATATAATTTTAAATTGAAATTCGCAATCTTATATTTTCTAATTAAAATTAATAAAGCAATAAATCTCGCCTCATGAATCTCACACTGCAATAATAGCTCAGTATCCTTTAATGTTATGTAATCGCAATATTCCATTGCTATGTATCTTTGTAATTTAACTTTAACACCAAGAAAAATATCACCTACACCATAGCCACCATTACAAACTTGAAAATAAGTTGACTGATATTTTGCAAAAACATTGTCTTTATATTTATTTAAATCTTTTAAAATTTTTTTGTTTAAATCCATTTTTAAATAATGCAAAAATTATGACTATAATTTATATACATGTTTTTTTAAAAAATAACCTGTAAACGATTCTTTTTTGTTCATTATATCATCAGGCGACCCCTCTGCAACTATTGTGCCACCTTTTTCCCCACCATTAGGTCCTAAGTCAATAATCCAATCTGCGTTCTTAATAACATCAAGATTATGCTCTATAACAAGCACTGTATTATCTGTACATGAAAATTTACGCAATATATTAATTAAGTTTTCAACATCAGAAAAATGTAAACCAGTTGTTGGTTCATCAAGTATATACATTGTTTTTCCGGTAGATTTTTTTGAAAGTTCCGACGCAAGTTTGATTCTCTGTGCTTCACCGCCAGAAAGAGTTGTTGCTTGTTGTCCCATTGGCATATATCCAAGGCCAACATCATTAAGAGTTGATAATATTCTTTTAAGCGTAGGTATATTCTCAAAAAATTTTACACCATTTTTAATAGTCATATTTAAAACTTCACTAATATTTTTGTTTTTATATTTTATTTGCAATGTTTCATCATTAAATCTTTTTTTTTTACAAACATCACATTTTATATAAACACTTGGTAAAAATTGCATTTCTACTTTTAATACACCATCACCTTTGCAATTTTCACATCTTCCACCCTTAACGTTGAACGAGAATCTAC
This sequence comes from Endomicrobium sp., assembly GCA_031255375.1. The sequence goes on along the minus strand of JAIRSP010000023.1, from coordinate 3,483 downwards.
CAGGAAAATAACCCCTGATTTTTGATTCTTTTACTTGCGAAAATAAATTTCTTATAATTGAAAATGCCCCAGTATAAGTAACTGAATTTGACCTTGGTGTTCTGCCTATAGGAGATTGATCAACAATTACAACTTTATCTATATTTCCAATTCCATACATATTTTTAAATTTCCCAGGTTTTTCCTTTGATCTGTAAAGTTTACTAGCAAGATTTTTGTATATTATCTCATGTACTAATGTAGATTTACCACTACCAGATACTCCAGTAATACAAACAAAAAGTCCAAGAGGTATTGATACATTTATATTTTTTAAATTAAACTGTTCTGCTCCCTCGATTACCAACAATTTATTGGAAGGTTTTTTTCTTTTTTTTTGAATATACGTATATGTATTTTTGTTTAAATATTTTCCAGTTAAAGAATTTTTAGACTTTAAAATTTCCTTTAATTCACCAGCAACAACAACATTCCCTCCATTAATGCCAGCCCCAGGGCCTAAATCAACTATATAGTCAGCTGATCTAATTGTTTCTTCGTCATGTTCAACGATAATTAAAGAATTTCCTAAATTTTTAAGTTTTTTTAAAGTTTCTAAAAGTTTATCATTATCTCTCTGGTGAAGCCCTATTGATGGTTCATCTAATACGTATAAAACACCAGTAAGACTTGATCCTATTTGAGTAGCCAGATGTATCCTTTGCCATTCACCGCCTGAAAGCGTTCCACTCTCTCTACTTAGACTCAAGTATTCTAAACCAACTTTATTTAAAAATTTCAATCTTTCAATTATTTCTTTCAGAATGGATTTAGCAATAATTTTTTGCTTGCTATTTAATACTAAATTATTGAAAAAACTTGATGCTTCATATATTGACATTTTTGCAACATCTGAAATAGACTTTCCGTTTATCAAGATTGATAATGCATCTTTTTTTAATCTTTGACCATTACAAATGGAACATTTTTTTTTTCGCATATACTTATTATAAATTTCTTCTTTTACAAAATTAGATTCAGTTTCATTATATCTACGTTGTACATTTGTTATCACACCCTCAAAATTATTATCACCATAAAGGATAATTTTTTTTTGTTTTAATGTAAGTTCATTCCATGGAATATTCATTGATATATTATTATTTTTAGCAACCTCTGATAAAAGTTTATAACAGTATCTACCATAGCTATTTCCCCATCTATTGGTTTTTGTTATTACACGTTCAGACCAAACAGCAATTGCACCCTGTTCAATAGAATAATTTTTGTTCGGTATTATTAGATTTTCATCAATTTCAATTTTATTTCCTAAACCATCACATCCTTGACAAGCGCCGAAGGGAGAATTAAATGAAAACAACCTTGGTTCAATTTCTAAAATATTTATTTTACATTTAAAACATGAATAATGTTCACTGTAAACTATTTCATCAATAAAATTTTTACCATCTACCATTACAACAGAAATTGATCCTTTTGATTCTTTCAATGCAAGCTCAACTGAATCAGCAATTCTCGAGCGCATATCACTATCAATTATTATTCTATCAACTAAGATGTCTATTGAATGTTTTTTGTATCTATCAAGTTTTATATTTTCGTCAAGAGAATATATATTTTTATCAACTCTTACTCTTGAATACCCATTTTTTTTAAGACGTAAAAACAATTCCTCATATGATCCTGTTTTACCTCTTATAATAGGTGAAAAAATATTAACCATTGATTTGTGTTTCATATTCATAATTTCGTTTATTATCTGCTGTGACGATTGCGGCTTAATTATTTCGCCACACCTTGGGCAATGAATAATACCTATTTTACTAAACAGAACCCTCAAATAATCATATATTTCCGTTACAGTACCAACTGTAGAACGTGGATTGTGTGACGGTTTTCTTTGCTCTATTGAAATTGAAGGAGATAGGCCCTCTATAATGTCAACATCAGGCTTTTCCATGAGTCCTAAAAATTGCCTTGCGTAAGAAGACAATGATTCGACATACCTTCTCTGACCTTCTGCATATATAGTATCAAAAGCTAATGACGACTTTCCTGAACCAGATAATCCAGTAATAACAACGATCTTATTTCTTGGTATATCAAGATTTATATTTTTTAAATTATGTTGACGCGCACCTCGAATTTTTATCACATTCATACAAATATTCTCCACTATGATAAATCCATACATTTATAAAATATAATACAAACATGTTAAAAAACCATATACGAATAATTCAAATACAAGAATTAACGTGAATAATAATAGTAATTTTAATAAATGCTCACCATACATCATGGTTTGGCATAAAATATTTTTTTATTTTAATATTATAATTGTCTGTATTGTAACAAAACAGCTCATTATATATTTAGTTTTTCACAATCAAAATATTTTACAATATTCATATTTATTATTGTATTTTTTGCATCATCTAAGACAAATGGATAATCAACATTGAAATGTGCTCCCCTGCTTTCTTTTCTGCAAATCGCCGAAAACGCAACTATCTCAGATATAAGTACTATATTTTTTAATTCAATATTATTAATAGAAAAACATATTTTACTAAAACGTTCATCAATTTTATTCTTCAAAAAATTTATTTCACTTTTCGCTTTTAAAAGTTTTTCATTTGAACGAGATATTCCTAAGTAATTCCATGATATTTTTTTAATTTTTTCCCATTCATGAACAGGAACTCTTGACTCATTGTCAATCAATAATGAATCAATATCTTCGATAAATTTAGATCCAAAATTTAAATGTTTATTTTTTAAAAATTGTATTGAATCTTTACAGACCCTATCGGCATACACAATGCATTCAAGCATAGAATTTGAGGCAAGCCTATTTGCCCCATGCACGCCAGAGCAGGCGTTTTCACCCAATGCGTATAAATTCTTAATACTTGTTCTACCGTTTTCATCTATTGCAATTCCACCACAAAAAAAATGCGCCGCCGGTACTACTGGTATCATGTCTCTAGAAATATCTATTCCGCATTCCAAACATCTTGAATATATATTTGGAAATCTTTTTATTAAAAAATCTTTACTCTTCATAGAAATATCTAAATAAACAAAATTTTCTTTTCCAATTTTTAATTCATTATCTATAGCTCTCGCGACAACATCGCGAGAATCAAGTTCCATTAAATTACTATATTTATTCATAAATATTTTGCCATTTTTTAATCTTAAAACAGCACCTTCACCGCGAATTGCTTCTGATATTAAAAAAGACTCATTGTCTCTACTATATAAACAAGTAGGATGAAACTGTACAAACTCCATATTTGCAATATCTGCACCAGCTCTATATGCCATGGCTACAGCATCTCCAGTAGAAATATCGGGATTTGAAGTATGCAAATACATTCTACCTGACCCGCCACAAGCTAAAACAGTTAATTTTGCTTTAAAAATTTTAATTTTTTTGTTGATTTTGTCAAACGCATAAGCACCACAACAAATTCC
>JAIRSP010000011.1 GCA_031255375.1 Endomicrobium sp. | reverse complement strand
AATTATCGTATAAAATATTAAATGAAAATAGTTTCGTGGAATGTGAATGGTATAAGGTCAATATGTAAAAAAGGGTTTAATGATTGGGTTCATAAAAGTAAAGCGGATATTGTATGTATCCAAGAAACAAAGGCGAATGAATTTCAATTTCCGATAACTGTTAAAAAAATTGATGGATATTATTTCTATTGTTCTTGTGCATTTAAGAAAGGTTATAGTGGCGTTGCTGTATGGTCAAGGATTAAGCCGAAATTTGTATATACTGATATAAAAAATTCAATTTTTGATAATGAAGGAAGGATTATCTGTCTTGATTTTGATGATTTTTTTCTTTTTAATATTTATTTCCCTAATGGTAGAGCGTCACAAGAACGATTTGATTATAAGTTACGTTTCTATGATCATTTTATCGAACACATTAATAGTTTAAAAAATAAGATGATTGTTATATGTGGCGATTACAATACAGCACATTTTCCGATAGATTTAGCAAGGCCTAATGAAAATAAAAATATTTCTGGATTTATGATTGAGGAAAGAAAAAAACTTGACGACATTGTTTCTATTGGTTTTGTTGATACATTCAGATATTTTAATAATAATTCTGGTAATTATACATGGTGGGATTATAAAAGTAATGCAAGATCAAAAAATATAGGTTGGCGAATAGATTATTTTTTTATGTCAAAACGCTATATAAAATATCTGAAATCAACAAGTATAGATAACTATGTTTTTGGTTCTGACCATTGTCCAATTTCTATAGATATTTTTTAATTTTTTACATATCGTTGTACGATGTTTTAATTGTCATATAAAAATAATTATGTTTTTCGTAAAGTGTTGATTTATTATGTATGAAATCGTGATAATTTAATGTATTGATATTGCTGATTTATATAACAGTAAATAAATATTTTTGTAAATTGTATATGAAAAATAAAGTTTATAGGTGAAAAAATGAGTTGCGAATATAAGACTTTAGATCTTCCATTAATATATAGTGGAAAAGTTAGGGATATATATGATTTTGATAAAAACTATTTAATTGTCACTTCAGATAGAATTTCTGCATTTGACCATATTATTCCTACTATTATTCCTGATAAAGGAAAGGTACTTCATAAACTTTCGATGTTTTGGTTTGATTTTGTTAGAGATATAATTCCTAACCATGTTATTAATGGTAATTTCGATGATTTTCCTGTAATATTGAAAAGATATAAATGTTTGAAAGATAGATCAATGATAGCAAAAAAAGCAAATAAAATTAACATAGAATGTATCGTTAGAGGATATCTTGCTGGATCTGGTTGGGATGAATATAAAAAAAATAGAACTATATGCGGAATTATCCTTCCTGATGGCCTTAAAAAATCTTCAAAACTTTTATATCCAATTTTTACTCCATCTAGTAAAGAGGGCTATGGAAAACATGATGAAAATATTTCTTTTAATGAAGCGGCAAAAGTTGTTGGGAAAAACGTAATAAAAAAATTGAAAGAAATTTCACTTTGCTTGTATAAAAAAGTAAGTGAATATTCATTTTCAAAAGGTATAATAATTGCAGACACAAAATTCGAATTTGGATTTTTCAACAAGAAATTGATATTGATAGATGAAATTTTTACTCCAGATTCATCAAGGTTTTGGGAAATTGACAGATACGAGGAAGGAAAATTTCAAGATAGTTTAGATAAGCAATATGTAAGAGATTATCTTAATAATGTGAAATGGGATAAATTTTCGTCAGCACCGCATTTGCCTGATGATATTGTTAAGAAGACTTTTAAAAAATATATTGATGTGTATGAAAGATTGACAGGAAGAAGTTTATAGTGTTTAAAATAGAAATTATTACTAAAAGAAAAATTGAAAACTTTAGAGGAAGATGTGTTTTGTTTAATATTCATGGTATTGGTATAAAAAGTATAACTAAAGTTGACTATTCTTCATTATATTTTATTGATGGCAATATAAATATTCGTGAAATTAACAAAATAGCTTCCGAATTACTAGTTGATAAAATTATTGAACATTATGTGATAAGTCTGTGCAATACAAAATGTGATGCCAAAGTTGTTTCTAAGTCTTGTATTAAAAATGATAATTCAGATTTAAATGTTTCTATTGTAGAAGTTTTATACAAAGATGGCGTGACAGATGTAGCATCTGAAAGCGTTTTAAAGGCTATTCAAGATTTGGGGATTGTAAAAAAAATTGAAGTTAAAACTGGAGATAAGTATTATTTATACGGTAATGGTATTTCACAAAATACTTTGAATGTTGTCATTGATAAATTACTCGTTAATACATTAATACAGAAATATGAAATCAATAAATTTAAATAAATATACATAACGATAGTTTAGTATTATTGAAACGAATAAAAAGAAAGAAATTATGAAAAATATTATTAGTAAATATAACACTGTAAAAATTTTAGATTTGTCTTTTGATGAATTGTTTGAGTTAAGTAATAAAGGTAATCTTTCTTTGTCTGTTGATGAAATGAAGGTAATACAAATTTATTTTAAAAATCTAAAAAGAAATCCAACAGATATTGAAATTGAGACTATAGCTCAAACATGGAGTGAACATTGTAAACATAAGACACTTACAGGAATAATAGAATATACAGAAGAAAAAAATGGTAAAAAAATAAAAAAAAAATATGACAATTTATTAAGAGAAACCATTTTTAAAACATCAATTGAATTGAACAAATCGTTATGTTTATCTTCTTTTGAAGATAATGCTGGCATTATTGAATTTGATCATGAAAATGGTATTGCTTTCAAAGTCGAAACGCACAATCATCCCTCTGCACTTGAACCTTACGGTGGTTCTGCGACTGGAATTGGCGGTGTTGTAAGAGACATTCTTGGAGTTGGATTGGGTGCAAAGCCACTCGCAAATACAGATGTGTTTTGTTTCGGTGATCCAAATGTAGAATTTTCTGATATACCGAATGGAATTCATCATCCAAGAAGAATAATAAATGGTGTTGTATCAGGTGTTAGTGATTATGGTAATAAAATGGGTATACCAACTGTTAATGGCGCGATTTATTTTGATAATGACTATATAACAAATCCGATTGTTTATTGCGGAAGTGTTGGTATAATACCAAAAAATAAAATATGCAAATGTGTGAAGTCAGGAGATTTTATTTTAGTTGTTGGTGGAAAAACTGGTAGAGATGGGATTCATGGTGCAACATTTTCGTCAGCGCGACTTGATAAAGACTCTGATGTTAACGCTGTTCAAATAGGTAATCCAATAATTGAAAAAAAAATATTAGATGCAATGTTAAAAGCGAGAGATTTAAATTTATATAGATCTGTTACTGATTGTGGCGCTGGCGGATTATCAAGCGCGATAGGGGAGCTTGGCAGAAAAACTGGTGCTATTGTGCATTTAGAAAAAGTACCGTTAAAATATAATGGACTTTATCCTTGGGAAATATGGATTTCTGAGTCTCAGGAAAGAATGGTTTTTGCTGTTCCGCCAAACAATGTTGATGAAATTATAAAAATATTTAATTTTGGAGATGTAGATGTAGCCTGTATAGGGAAATTTACAAATGATTGTAAACTTACAATTATGCATAATGATAATGTTGTAGCTGATATAGATATGGAATTTTTGCATAATGGTATTCCTAAAACTGTTAAATACGCTTTTTGTAAAATAAAAAATGAAAAAGTTCAAAAATCAGTTATAATGAATTCTTTAGAAATTTCAGATTGTTTAATTTCCTTACTTACTGATTTAAATATTTGTTCAAAAGAATTTGCTATCAGGCAATATGACCATGAAGTACAAGGTCAAACTATTATAAAACCATTACATGGAAATAGTATTGAAATATCAGGACCTGGTGATGCGTCAGTTATTTTTCCGTACACAATTATTAAAAATACTAAGAAAGGATTTGTTTTATCAAATGGGTTTAATCCTAGATATGGTAAAATGAATATATATAAAATGGCTGCGTCTGCGATAGAGGAATCTTTAAGAAATGCCGTTTCAGTTGGTGCTAACATAAAAAAAATGTCTATGCTTGATAATTTTTGTTTAGGAAATCCAAACGATTCAAAAATTTTAGGAGATCTAGTATTAGCAGCAAATGCCTGTTACGATATGTCAAAAGCTTTTGAGATTCCATTTATTTCAGGAAAAGATAGTCTGTATAATGAATATAATGTAAACGAAGGCAGGTGTATAACAATACCTTTAACGCTTTTGATATCTGCAATTGGTATTATTGAAAACGTTGAAAATACAGTTACCATGTATTTGAAAAATAATAATAATAAAATATTCATTTTAGGTGCTACAAGAAACGAACTTGGATGTTCGGTATTTTCAAAAGTAATGAATACAAAAGGTGGTATTGTTCCAAACGTTTATCCTTTAGAATCTAAATCTATAATGGAGAGAATCTATATTGCAATAAATGAAAATTTAGTTGAAGCTTGCCATGATTGTTCTGAGGGCGGTATTGCTGTTGCAATAAGCGAAATGGCTTTTTCTGCTGATAAAGGTGTGAAAATAAATATAGATTCTATAAAAACATGTCAACCAGAAAATAGAAGAAATGAAGCAAAAATGACTCCTTCAGAAATATTATTTTCGGAGTCGAACGGTAGATTTATAATTGAAATAAAACCTTGCAATGAAGCAAAAATTAAAAAAATTCTAAATGGAGTAATTTTTTCTGAGGTTGGGTACGTAACCGATAACAAAGAAGTTATTTTTGAAAGTAAAAAAAATAATATAAAAATACAATATAAATCAGAATTTCTTTTAAATTCTTGGCGTAATGTTATTAATTTATAATTGTAAAAAAAATGTTATTAAATTATTATAATTAAGGTTAAGATATGTTGGTAAGAACTGATAAGAAAGTTAAAGTGTTAATTCTTAAGGTAGCTGGTATAAACTGCGATTATGAAACAAAAAGTGCTTTTGAATTGTGTGGCGCTATTGTTGACTGCATTAGTGTTAATTGTATCATTAAAAAAAAGAATAAAATTTTCGAATACGATATTTTAGTTTTTCCAGGAGGATTTTCATACGGTGATAGTATATCTTCTGGAAAAATATTATCAAACGAACTTAAAAATAAATTAGGAGACGAAATCCAAAAATACGCTTTAAGTGGTAGACCAATTATAGGCATATGCAATGGGTTTCAGGTTTTAATTAAATTAGGACTACTTCCTGATCCACATGTTTTTAAACAGACTTCTACTATTTCCTATAATGATTCAAATAAATTTGAGTGTCGTTGGGTTTATTTAAAAGTTGAAAAAAACAACGGAGAATCAAACTGCATTTGGACAAAAGGATTACCTGATATTATAACTTTACCAATAGCTCATAGAGAGGGAAAATTTATTCCATGTAACGATGATTTTTTAAGTAAGTTAAATAAAAATAATCAAATTGTTTTTAGATATTCTTCAAAAAATGGTAGTAGTGCGCCAAAATATCCTTTGTTACCGAATGGATCAATAGAACATATAGCTAGTATATGTAATCGTGATGGGAATATTTTTGGACTTATGCCTCATCCTGAGAGATATATTTTTTTTTTACAACATCCAACAAGAGAGCGTATTGATGGTAATAAATATGGTTGGGGAAAAATAATTTTCCAAAACGCTATTGACTTTGTTGGTTAAACATAAATAATAGAAATTATTTGATTTCATTATGAAAGTGTTAATTGAATGACATTGATTATATGTTATATTTATATCATACAAGATTTTCAAAAATTGATAAGTATACTAATTATTTTATAGAATATTGAAAATGATTTTGTTCAATAAAAATATGTATTTTTTATTGTTATTAATTATAATTATTTTGTAAAATTACCTTCAATGAATTATGTGATGTTTTTTTTGATTGTATTATATTTTTTTAAAATATGGTGATTAATGAAAATACTTGTTATAGGATCTGGCGGAAGAGAGCATGCTATATGCTGTCAGTTTCTTAAAAGTTCTAAGGTTGATAAATTATATTGTGCGCCTGGAAATGGCGGGACGTCTAGGATCGCTACAAACGTGAATATTCAGGTAAATGATGCAAGTTGTTTCTGTGAGCTTGTAGATTTTGTAAAAAAAAATAAAATAGATTTTACATTTGTTGGTCCAGAAGTTCCATTATCACTTGGCATAGTTGATTATTTTAAGAAAAATTGCCTTGAAATAATTGGCCCGTCAAAAAATGCAGCAAAACTTGAATCTAGTAAAATATATTCTAAAGAATTTATGAAAAAATATAATATACCTACTGCATTTTACAATTGTTTTTTTAGCGTTGAATACGCTTTAGATTTTTTGCGTAATTGCAATGCAAATGAGAAAATTGTTGTTAAAGCTGATGGACTTGCAGCAGGAAAAGGTGTTTATATTTGTGAAAATAAATATGAAGCAACGAATGTTATTGATAAAATTATGAATCATAAAATTTTAGGTTCTGCTGGTAATGATATAATTATAGAAAAGTACATAAAAGGTATTGAATTATCGTGTTTGGTATTTACAGATGGTATGTCTTACTCAATAATGCCTATTTCTCACGATTACAAAAAAATAAATGATCATGACGAAGGGGTTAATACCGGTGGCATGGGTGCTTACGCGCCTGTTTCAATGTCAATAATAACTGACGATTTAAGAAAAAAAATTGAAATTATAATAAAAAAAGTTATTAACGGTATCAATGCTGAAAACATTGATTATAATGGTGTTTTATATGTAGGATTAATTATTAA
>JAIRSP010000006.1 GCA_031255375.1 Endomicrobium sp. | reverse complement strand
ACAAAATACTTTTTTTAGCAAAAAAAGCATTTAAAAATAAATATAGTAAAAATGAGATAAAAAAATATTTAAAAATTTTTATTAAACGTTTTTTTGTAAATCAATTCAAACGTAATTGTGTTCCAGATGGGATAAAAATTGGAGCTATATCGCTATCGCCTCGTAGCGATTGGAGAATGGCATCTGAAAGTAATTTTAATGAATGGATCAATTTTGTAAAATAATCAATTTATTTTACAATTCAATCAATACTATAACAAAAAAATATTTGTGAATTAATTAATAATTTAATTAATTTGACTTGATATCGTTTTTTTAAATATAATCGTTGTCGTCATGTTTATTGTTTTAATACGTTAGAATTTTCGATTTTATATTTACGGGCCTGTAGCTCAGTTGGTTAGAGCATTCGACTCATAATCGAACGGTCGTAGGTTCGAGTCCTACCAGGCCCAGTTAATTTTGTTTTTGTTATTTTTAAATATTTTTAATATTTAGTTTATATAATATATTTGGGTAGTTAGCTCAGCGGAAGAGTACTCTCCTCACACGTGAGTGGCCACAGGTTCGAGTCCTGTACTACCCATTCTCTTCACTTTATGATGTATTTATATAAAGACTATCAAATGTTTATTGTATAGGAGTCTGGAACATATGTTAATAATAGAAAACTTAAAATATAATTTAGAATTGTTATACGAATTACAAAAATGTGATATTAACATACATGAATTGAAAAAAGAAATCGATAAAATTCCATATAAAATTCTAGAAATAGAAAAAAAATTAGAATATAAAATAAAAAAAAATGACTTAAATGTTAAAAAAGAAAATTTTGTTAAATTAAATCTTTTAAAAAAAGAAAAAGAATCATTGCTTGATTTAGATGAAAAAAAAATTAATAAATATACTGCAGAATTAAATACTATAAAATCAAATGATATTTATAAATCATTACTTTTTGAAATAGAAAAAATAAAAGAAAACAAAAACATTCTTGAAAATGAAGTTTTAGAACTTATGGAAAAAATAGATAATGAAGAAACAGAAATTAAAAATAATGAATTTGAATTAAAAGAAATTGAACAAAAACTAGAAAATGAAATATGTAAAGTCAAAGATTTTAAAGAAGAATTGAAAAAAAAAATTATTGAAAAAGAAATAGAAAGAGAAAATCAAAAATCAAAAATTGACAAGTCTGTATTATATCAGTATGAGAAATTACATGTTTGTGGTCATAACGAAAAAATAATATGTATAATAAATGATGAAAGTTGCGATAGTTGTGGAATGTTACTAAGACCACAATTAATAAATCAAGCTCAAAAATGTCACGAACTTGTGTTTTGCGATAATTGTTCAGGAATATTGTTGAAAAAATAATTAGAATAGAGACGGATGTGCAATCGCTTTATAATTTATTATAAAGAGGAAAGTCCGAACTTTGGCTGCAAATTTAGCGTTGTATACAAAATTACAACAATATTAACATTTGCAGAAAATGGTAGTAGGTAATTCCTACCGTTCGAAAGAATAGAGGTGCGAACAGAGACGTTTTTTTTGGAAACAAAAAAAATATCCAGAAGTATGAGTTTTATAATGTTTGGATAAGTTTTACAGCAATGTAAAATAAGTGAAACGGCTAAACCCTTACTGCAAAGCAAGATTAAGTTATAGTCGCTTGACTGTTAGAAGTGATTTTAACAGCAGAGAAATGATTGCACTTTTTGTTAAAAAAAGACAGAATTCGGTGTATAATCCGTCTCTTTTCAATAAAAATATTTCAATTATTGAAATATTTATGAATGAAGCAATATTTTTTCGTTACTTTTTAGATGAGTTATTTATGCAGCATATACCAGTAATGCCATTAGAAGTTTCTAGATATTTAATAAACAATCCTAGCGGATTGTATGTTGATTGTACATTTGGATGTGGTGGTCATACATTATATTTACTTAATAATTTCGAAAATATAAAAATTGTTGCGTTTGACTGGGATGAAGATGTTTCGAAAAAAATTATTGAAAGCAATATTAGTAAAAGAGTAATATTCATAAGAGAAAATTTTAAATATATAAGAAAGTCGTTATTAAATATAAACATAAATAAAATTGATGGCATTTTAGTTGATTTAGGTGTTTCATCAATGCAACTCAATGATTTACATAGAGGTTTTTCGTTTAACTCTACTAAAATCGACATGAGAATGGATAATAGAAATAAATTAACAGCAAAAGATATAATCAATAACTATTCATATGAAGATTTAGCAAATATTTTTTATATGTATGGCGAAGAACGCATGTCTAGACAAATTGCAAAAGCAATCGTTTTATACAGAAAAACCACAATAATAAATAGTTGTACTGAACTTCAAAAAATAGTAAATTCTGTTAAAAAAAAAATAAAAAATAAAATAAATCCAGCAACAAAGGTTTTTCAGTCTTTAAGGATTTTTGTAAACAATGAGCTTGAAAATTTAAATACTTTGTTATTTGATAGTGTAAAATTGCTGAATTCTAGTGGAAGAATAGTTGTAATAAGTTTTCACTCATTGGAAGATAGAATAGTAAAGAGAAATTTTAAGCACAATTCAATAAACAAAATATATAAAATAATTACAAAAAAAATCATTACACCATCAAAAAATGAAATAAAAAATAATTATAAAAGCAGAAGTGCTAAAATGAGAGTAGCAGAAAAAACAAATGCGTAAGTTATTTTTTATTTTCGTAATTGTAATTTTAAGTATTTTTATTTATATTTGGCAACAAAATATTTCCATATGGTATGCTTATAAAATAAACAATTTGCAAATTAAGTATGACAGAATTAGTTCTGAAAATGATTATTTAAAATCTAAAATTAACTCTATACTTTCACTTGAAAAAATGGATAAAATTGCAAAAGAAAAAAATTTTTCAATACCTGACGAAAAGTCCATAATTTATATTTAGATTAATTTTATTCTTGTATTTTTAGCTTTTTAAAAATTTATTAACCAAAATATTGAAATACAGATTAATTTTTATTACAAATTTTTGATCATTTATAAATATGAAAAAAAATATAGAACGAATTAATAGAGATAAATTACTTTTATTTGTGATTTTTATGTTTTTTTTTATTTTATTTACAAAGCTTGTATTAATTCAGATTTTTATGCATTCTAAAATAAATATTACAGTAAAAAAAATGATAAACCAAAAAAATACTGAGATAGCAAGACGTGGTGATATTTTAGATTTAAATGGAAAAATTCTTGCTTCTAGTATAAGAGAATATACCATATTTCTTGATCCAAAAATAATAAAAGATTTTTATAAAGTAAAAAACGCTTTAGCTAAAAATGGAATAGAAATCAAAGAAAATGATTTAAAAAAATATAAAAAAACGTCTTATATTCCTATTTTGTCAACTACCGATTACAAACTTATAGATAAAATTAAAAATAAAAAGATAAAAGGTATAGGATTCAATAGTAGATACATAAGATACTACCCAAACAAAAAACTTCTTATTAATGTTTTAGGAACGATAGATAGTAATAATTATGGTGTATCAGGTATTGAAAAAGAATATAATAAAATATTACATGGTAATGATATTGTAACAAAA
>JAIRSP010000013.1 GCA_031255375.1 Endomicrobium sp. | reverse complement strand
CCAATTTCAGCGTCACCTATATATGAAAGATGACTAATTTTAGAATTTTCTGATACCATACTTTTTTTTATTTCTGAAAAATTACCAATTACAACATTTTTTTTTAAAACAGAATTACTCCTTATGTGAGAGAATGGCCCGATCCTAACATTTTCATTTATTATAGCACCATCTATATATGAATATAACACCGTAGCCATATCTCCAATAACAGAATTCTTTATATAACTTCCAAACATTATTGTACAATTTTTTCCTATAGAAACACCAATATCTATAAAAACATTTGGATAAATAATTGAATCTTTTCCAACTTTTGCATCATAAGATATATACACATTATTGATATCAATAATTGTTACACCATCATTTAAAAGCTCTTCTATTTTTTTCTGTTTTAACAAATTTTCAACCTCAAAGAGTTCAAGCCTTGTATTTATACCTTTAACTTCATAACTATCTTTAACAGTAATTGATGAAACTTTCTTTCCAAGACTATTGAAAATAGCAATCGTATCTGTTATATAATATTCATTATTTATGTTATTTGGTTTCAATTTTGATAAAATATCCCACAATAAACTTTCATTAAAACAATAAATACCAGAATTTATAATTTTTATTTGTTTATCAATTAATGTGGCATTATTTTCCTCAACTATCTTTTCTAAATACCCATCATCATTAACAAAAACTCTCCCATAACCATGAGGATTGTCAATTTGCGCAATTAAAACCGTAGCTGATGAGCCAGTTTTTTTGTTATTTTTTATCAATGATAATAATGTAGATGATTTTATTAAAGGTATATCTGTACCCAAGACCAAAATATCATTTTTATAATTTTTTAAAATTCCAATAGCCTGTAACAATGCATGTCCTGATCCCAGTTGCTCTTTTTGATAGACTATTTTTATGCTGTTATTGTAAGATAAAATTTTTTCCACATATCCAGAATTCCAGCCAAGAACAACAACTAAATTATCTGGCTTCAACAGCGAAACACTATCAATAATCCATTTTATTAATGGTTTACCAGAAACAGTATGTATAGCCTTAGGAAAACAAGATTTCATTCTTTTGCTACTTCCGGCCGCAAGTATGACAGCTGAAAATTTTTTCATTAAATATTAGCATCCATATTTTTATGTGTTAAAAACAACATACAGTACTATCATATTTCTATTAATTTATTACTTTATATTGCAAAGTAATTCGACATTATATTCCATAAAACAACTATATTTTTATTATATTACATAGATATTTATATTACTATCAATTTTGATAACATCATTCATAATTTTAATTTTTAACTAGTTTTTTATTAAAACACAGTTAGAAACAATTTACATTTTATTTGGAACAGAAACACCTAAAAGATTTAATCCATTTTTTATTATTACCATAACCGCTTCGACGAGCTTAATCCTTGCCGATGTAAGCTCTCTGTCATTTGTTAAAACACGGCATTTTTCATAAAATCTGTGATATATATCTGCAAGTTCAATTAAGTATGCAGTAAAATAATGTGGTTTCATATTTTTTTCAGATATTTCAAGCGTGCTACAAAATGCAGAAAGTTTTTTTATTAAATTTCTTTCCTCCTTTGTGTTAAGCAAAAAAAAATTTATGCGATCAATATCATAAATAATATTTTTTCTATTTCTACATTCATCAATAATAGACTTGCATCTTACCCATACATACTGAACATAAAAAACAGGATTTTCATTTGATCTCTTTTTTGCCAATTCTAAATCAAATTCAAGCAAAGAATTAGGATCACGCAATAAAAAGAAAAACCTGCATGCATCTTTTCCGATTTCATTGATAATCTCCTTCAAAGTAACAAATTCTCCACTACGTTTTGACATTATCGCAGATTTTCCTTTTTTTGTTAAATAAACAAGTTGATAGAGCACAATGTTCAATTTATCACTATTAAATCCAAGCATATTTATACATGCCTTTATTCTAGCTACGTATCCATGATGATCGGCGCCCCATAAATTTATAAACTTCGTAAATCCTCTTTCAAATTTATCTTTATGATATGCAATATCAGAAGCAAAATATGTGTATTTTCCATTACTTCTTCTTAAAACTCTATCTTTAGTATCACCAAACTTTGTGGAAGAAAGCCATAATGCTTTATTTTTAATGTAAGCTTCATTTTTAACAAACAAATATTTACATATTTCATCAACTTTTGTTATTTTATTTTTGTTTTTAGTAACAGCTAGCTTGCTTTCCGAAAACCAATTATCGAACTCAACAGAAAAATCTTTAAGATCATTTTTTATTATTTTCAAAATATTATTCATCGCTTCATATTTGAAATCTATTTCGTTTATATTTTTATAATAAAAAAATAGTTTTTTGGCTATATCAGTAATATATTCTCCATGATAATAATTTGTTGGAAAATCTATTTTTTCACCAGCGATCTGCTTATATCGAATCCTAATTGATTCAACTAAAGTTGTAATTTGATTCCCTGCATCATTCAAGTAATATTCTTTTGTAACATTATATCCTAAATGTTTCAATATTCTAGCTAATGAATCACCTATCGCAGCACCGCGTCCATGCCCTATATGTAAAGGACCAGTTGGATTTGCAGATACGAATTCAATTAAAATTTTTTCGTTACTATTTTTTTTAGACATATTTCCGTATCTATTTTTTTCTATAATAATTTTTTTTAAAACATTATAAATAATTCTATTTTTAACAAATAAATTAATGAAACCATTTCCAGATATTTTTGCGTCCTCTATTATATCAGAAACATCTTTTAAAATAACTTTAATTAGTTCGTCTGCAATAATTATTGGACTCATTTTTATTTTTTTTGCTATTAACATAGCTGCATTTGTTGCAAAATCTGCATTAATATTTTTTGGTGGAACACTTAAATTAAAATTAAAATCGCAGCATATTCCTTTATCATTTAAATATTTTGTAATTACAAAACTTAAACTATCTAGTACCTGTCGTCTTATCATTCCCAAGTCTCATATTTAATTTTATTTGGTTGCCATCTATGTTTTCTAATATTATTATCAGCTGATTTTCCTATAACAACAATAGAAAAAGCTTTAATATTTTTTGGAAAATCAAAAAATCTTTCAATAGAATCAGAAATTTTTTTATTTGAATAAATTCCACACCAAACTGACCCATAGCCTCTTGCTGTCGCCGCAAGTAGAATATTCTGTGTTGCAGCAGAGCAGTCTTGCGGCAGGTATTCTTCAAAAGCTATATCACTATCACCAACAACTAAAATTGCCAATGGAGCATGTAATATCATTTGCGCAGCATGATGTATAGAAGCAATTTTTCTGTGTGTCTTCTTATTTTTTATCACTAAAAATGAATAACATCTTGTATTCTTTGCCGATGGTGCTGATAAGGCTGCATATAAAATATAATCTAGGTCTTCCTTTTTAACATCTTCATCTACGTATTTTCGAACACTTTTTCTATCTAATAGAATATCCATTCTTTCTCCAAAACAAAAGAAGCTAATATTTTTAAAAAATTATAATTTATCACTTATAAAACATACTCCAACTTTAAAAACTTACTTTTAAATTGTATCAAAAATTTCTATATATTATTAATAATATACACACATTATGAATAAATTTTCAAAAATATTTGCGTATTAAAATGATGAATTTAAATCAAAAACAATTAGAAGCTGTTCATTTTATAAGCGGTCCATTAATAATTTTTGCTGGCGCAGGAACTGGTAAAACAAATGTTATTGTACATAGAATAGCATATTTACTTTCCTTAGGTATATCACCATCTTCGATTCTTGCTGTAACATTTACAAATAAAGCTGCTGATGAAATGAAAAAAAGAGTTTTTGATATAACGTCGCAAATTTATCAAAATAAACAAAACGTATGGATATCAACATTTCATTCTTTCTGCGCACATCTGTTACGTATAGAAGCTATAAAAATAAAGTTAAATCCAAATTTTTTGATATATGATTTTATAGATCAAAAAAATATGATTAATAGTTGTATCAAAGATTTAAACATTAACGAAAAAAAAATTAAAGCATCAGCGATAACAAATATAATCTCTCGTGCAAAAGATGAATTGAAACTTCCATCAGATATAATGGATGATGAAGCGGTAACGCAAAATACTTTTTTTAAATATTCAGTATTAAAAATATATGATACTTATCAAAAAAAAATGAAAAAAACTGGCGCACTTGATTTTGGAGATTTAATAATGAAAACTGTTACAACATTTCATAAATTTCCAAAAATATTGGGAAATTATCAAAAAAAAATTAAATATGTTATGGTTGACGAATATCAGGATACAAACCATGCTCAATATGTGCTCATAAAATTACTTACAAAAAAATACTCTAATCTGTGCGTTGTTGGCGATGATGATCAATCAATATATTCATGGAGAGGTGCAGATATAAATAACATTTTAAATTTTAGTAAAGATTACCCAAATGCAAAGTCAATAAAATTAGAACAAAATTATAGATCAACACCAAGAATTTTATCAGCAGCATATAATGTAATAAAACACAATTATACAAGAATAAATAAGCAATTATGGACAAAAAATCAAAATACCGGATTAGTAACCGTTATAAAAGCTGCGGACGAGGTTGATGAAGCATCAAAAGTCGCAAATTTTATATCAATAAATTCACATAAATACGAACTATCAAAATTCGCAATTCTTTATAGAACAAACGCGCAATCAAGAGTCTTTGAAGATGCCTTAAAAATAAAAAAAATACCATACACATTAATCGGAACATTAAAATTTTATGAACGTAGCGAAATCAAGGATATCCTTGCATATTTGAAAATTATACATAATCCAAATGATAATATAAGTTTTAAAAGAATTGTCAATGTTCCAAGAAGAGGTATAGGGAAAATATCAATTGAAAAACTTGAAAAATTTGCATTTGCAAAAAATGTATCATTATTGGATGCAATATCATTAGCACATGATATTGATATGACAAAAAAATCATTAAAAGCATTAAAGTCATTTGCAGAACTAATTAGTCTTTTTTCAAAATTAAAAGAAAATAATTCTGTTAAAACAATATCAAAAAAAATAATAACACAATCAGGATATTTAAAGGAATTGGAAATTGAAAATACACAGGAGTCAAAAATAAAAATAGAAAATATACAAGAATT
>JAIRSP010000082.1 GCA_031255375.1 Endomicrobium sp. | reverse complement strand
GATTGTAATTGAATTTAAATTTAATGATTTTTTTCTTTATTTAACCGAATAACAATTTGTTTATATTGTATTATTAAAAACATGTTATATTGATTGTTGATAATATTTATTTATTTTAACTTAAAGCGTCTATGTATACGAATGTTTTATAATTATAATTCCTAAAAAAAATGTTGAAAAATAAGCAAAAACTTGAATTATGAAATATTATATCAAACAATAAAATACATAAGGTTTATCTGTTGATAAATTGTTAATAACTTAGAAATTAACGATGTAAAAATCGATTATAGAAACAATTTTTACATGTATGGAAACGGTAATGCATAATAATGTAAAACAAAACTTACATTATGATTAAGTTATTTTATGTTGTGTTATATTATGAATTATGATACTGTAATATTGATCAACATAAAAAAAATGTGATTCAATATAATTATTTTTAAAAAAACAAATTTGCATATATTTGTGATAGTTTGAAAAACAAGCCTGATGTTAATATTTTATGTAATTGAGAATATGAGCATAGAAAACAATAGATAGAAAGCATACTTGTCAATTACCGTTGTAATATCGAAATTTTGTTCGCGATCATGAGGAGAGGTGGCCGAGTGGTTTAAGGCGCAGTCCTGGAAAGACTGTTTGTCAACAAAATGATAACTAGGGTTCGAATCCCTATCTCTCCGATATTAATTGTTTCAAAACTATGTTATTTTGTTTTGATATTATTTAATTGTTTTTTTTTTTTTTTGAAAAATGAAATAGATTTAAATAATGCAATAATTATACGTTATTTAAAACACGAAAGTTAAACCTGCTGCCATCGTCTAGTGGACTAGGACATCGCTCTCTCAAGGCGAAGGCCATGGGTTCGAATCCCATTGGCAGCATATAAGTTTGATATTTTATTTATATATTTATTTTTTGATTTATGAGTAGTAATATGTTGTTTGGAACAATGAACAAAGCGCCCATAGCTTAATTGGATAGAGCATTTGACTACGAATCAAAAGGTTGGAGGTTCAACTCCTCTTGGGCGCGATGTATTTATGTGTATGTATTTTAATTGTAATGAATAATTTGAAAAACAGTATTACTAGATGCGATGATTTTCATTTTATATATATGATGCCAATGGTATAAATGAAGTTAAAATATTTTTTAAGTAATTAGGTAAATAATTAATATTGAGGTTGATAAAGAGTATAAAAGTAACTTAAAAGATTTATTAACAAATAAAATTGATAAAAAGTTAATTAAAAAAAATGATTAAAATTTTTTAAAACTTAAGACTAAATAGAAGTATATATGCATAATTACGAAATATACGTTTGAGTTGTGTTTTAATAAACTTAACGTAATCGCAAAATACATTTATAAAAATTTTTGTGTGATTAATTTTAATTTACAGTTAATAAAACAGATAAAAACACATTAAACATGTATTTAATAATAGTTATATAGTACTATATAATTTGTTAGTCTAAATTGTGTTTATAGTACGTGTTTTAAATATTTGTACGATTTTTTTGATTAACTTTGTATTTAATAAAGTATTTTAGGAGAAAAATTAATGGGTCTTGTTGTGATGAAGTTTGGTGGATCTTCATTGTCTGATTCAACTAAAATAAAGCGTGTTGCAGGCATAATAGTTTTAAAAAAAAAAGAGGGCAACAAAATTGTTGCAGTCGTCTCAGCGCCAGGCGATATGACTGATGATTTAATTAAAATGGCGCATAGCATTAGCCAGAGTCCTCCTCCAAGGGAAATGGACATGCTACTTGCCACTGGTGAGATGGTTTCAATTTCATTGCTTTCAATGGCTATAAGAAATATTGGCGAAAGCGTAATTTCAATGACCGGTGCGCAAGCCGGTATTTTTGTAAGCAATAATCATATGTACGCAAAAATAAAAAATATAAATCCACAAAAAATTAATGATAAACTTGTAGAAAATAATATTGTTATAATTGCTGGATTTCAAGGAATAAACCCTATTGGCGATATAGCAACATTAGGTAGAGGTGGATCTGATTTAACCGCAGTTGCTTTATCTGCTTCTTTAAAATCTGATTTGTGCGAAATATATTCAGATGTCGACGGTGTTTATACTGCTGATCCGAGAATTGTAATAAATGCTAAAAAAATTGATTATATATCATATAACGAAATGCTTGAAATGTCTGGTTCTGGATCTCAGGTATTACAACTAAGAAGTGTTGAAGTGGCAAAAAAATATAATGTTAATATACATTCAAGGGGCACTTTTAGTAAAAATGATGGCACAATAATAACTAGCGATAAAAAAATTAAGGAGAAGGGAATGGAATCTTTTTTGTTATCAGGGATATCTCTTGATAAAAATCAAGCTAAATTTACAATATCAGTACTAAATGCAAGTGATGCTATTATTGCTGATATTTTCAATAGGTTTTCAAAAATTAATGTAAATATAGATATGTTCAATAGATTTATTTTTGATAAAAATAACATTATTTATTTTATTGTAAATAGATGTGATGTAGAAAAAATACAAAAAGAATTTAAAAAAACGCAATCTGATTATAATGTTTCGATTTTTTGCAATGAACATGTTGCAAAGGTTTCAATTGTAGGCATTGGTGTAAAAAATCATTTTATAATTGCTAAAATACTTGAAATATTACACAAAAACAATATATCAATTGATATGATATCTATGAGTGAAATTAAAATATCTTGTATTTTAGATGAATTCTGCGCGTTGAATGCTGTAGAGAAATTGCACAATGGACTTGAATTTAGCAAAAAATAACAATAATTTAAAAAATTATATATTACTTTGACGCTATATTGCGATTTTTTGTACAATGAGTGTTGATAATTATTTGTATGCAATGATATAAATGTGCATAGATAATTGAATGAAAACGAGTAAACAACGTTATTATCGTGAATTAATTTAATATAAGAGGGTACAGCGTTATAACAAATGAAAAGAACATTTCAGCCAAACAGAAAAAAAAGAAAAAAAAAAATAGGTTTTATGGCCAGGATGGCAACACCTAGTGGTAAAAAAATTTTAAATGCTCGTAGAAAAAAGGGACGTAGAGTTTTGAGTGCATAAAGTTAATTTTACACAAATAAAAACCGATAAATGTTATATTAATAATAATTTACAAAAAAATGAGCAACAGTTGTTAGTTAAAAGGTTTTCGTTTACATATTTAGAAAGATTGCACTTGCAAGTTGATTTTAATAGAGTGTTTAAAAATGGTTTAAAATTAGAAAATAAAGATATAAAAATTTTTGTTTATAATAGAAATGATGGTGTTGTCTTAAGAAGGGTTGGCCTTGTTACATCTAGAAATGTTGGCAATGCAGTTGTAAGGAATAAAACAAAAAGAAGATTGAAAGAAATTTTTAGGCTTAATAAGAATTATTTAAAACCAAGTTTAGATATGATTTTTGTTTTAAAAATAGAAACAACGTTTTTGAAGTATAATGATTTAAAAAAAAACATTTTTGATTTGCTTAAAAAATTTGGATTTTATAGAGATTCAAAATGTCAGGAAAATACGTAAAAAAAATTGTAGTTTTTTTAATTAAATGTTACAAATTTGCGACTATGTTTACATTGCATAATTGTCGTTTTTATCCAAGTTGTTCAACTTATGCTTGTCACGCAATAGAAATGTACGGGTTTTTTTACGGGGTTTTTTTAATTTTTAAAAGAGTTGTTCGTTGTAATCCGTTTTGTAGGTCGGGCTTTGACCCTGTTCCTTTGATGAAAAAATAGCCGCTGTACATCAGTATGCATATA
>JAIRSP010000045.1 GCA_031255375.1 Endomicrobium sp. | reverse complement strand
ATGAAATGATTAATAATGCTATAAAAAATATAAAGGTGGGCGATATAATTGTAAAACAAATTGTTGCTGTTTTAAAATTGAAATTTAAAAATTTAGAACTAAAAGATAAAAATTCAATTAACAAAATGTTTTTATTCTTCTTAAGAAGAGGATTTTCTTATGATGATATATCAATGGCTTTTAAAATTTATAAATCATCGTTGAATGTAATGAATTAATAAAATATATAGGAGTTAATACACATGCCAACAGCGTTAATTAGTGTTTCAGACAAAACAGGCGTTGTAAATTTTGCTAAAAAGTTGAAAAGTCTTAAATGGGATATAATATCTAGTGATGGAACTTCAAGAATTTTAAGAGAAAATTATATTGAATGTAATGAGGTGTCTGAAATCACAAAATTTCCTGAAATTTTGGACGGTAGAGTTAAAACATTAAATCCTAAAATTTATGGTGGAATTCTTGCTATAAGAAATAATGTCAAACATATTGAGCAATTAAATTTCCATAATATAAATACCATAGAAATGGTGGTTGTTAATTTATATCCTTTTGAATCTATTTCAAATAAAATATTAAAACCTAAAAATAAAGATATAAGCGATGATGTTATAAGTAATATTGATATTGGCGGTGTTTCTCTTTTAAGAGCAGCGGCAAAAAATTACAAAAATGTTATTGTTATATGCGATTTAAACGATTATGAATTAATTATTGAAAATTTAAAAAATAATTTGATTACCAATGAATTGAGGCTCAGCTTATCTGCAAAAGCATTTCAGCATACCGCGTATTATGATTCTTTAATTTCAAATTATTTAACTTATGAAAAATTTCCAGTACATGTGACGATACCACTCAAAAAAAATACTGAATTAAGATACGGTGAGAATCACCATCAACGAGCATCTTTATATTTTAATTGTATTGAAAAAATGCCTTCTTCTATAGTATTTGCAAAACAGCTTCACGGAAAAGAATTATCGTATAATAATTATCTTGATTTAGATACATCTTGGCGTTTAGTTCATGAGTTTAGTAATCCAGCATGTGTAATCGTCAAGCATAATAATCCATGTGGATGTTCTGAAAGTGTAAACATAAAGGATGCCTACTTAAAAGCTCTTGCATGCGACCGTGTTAGTTCTTTTGGTGGAATAATATCTTTTAATAGGACAGTGTGTGAATATACAGCTATTGAAATAAATAAACTATTTGTCGAATGTATTATTGCACCTGATTATTCTAATGAAGCTTTATATATCTTAAAACAAAAAAAAAATTTAAGAATTTTGATACAAAAAACTCCTTACAATGAAAATGAAAATTTGACTGAATATAAATCAATATCTTGCGGTATGCTTATTCAAGGTAAAGATTGTAAACTTTTGAATGAAATAAAATTTATGACAAATCGAAAGCCTGATGAAAAAACAGAACTTGAGGCATTAAATTTTGCTTGGAAAGTTTCAAAATATGTTAAATCAAATGCCATTGTACTTGCAAGGGGTACGCGGACGGTTGGAGTAGGCGCAGGGCAAATGAGTCGTATTGATTCATTTAAAATAGCAGTTGAAAAAATGAGATATACTGAAAACAAGCAGGATGAATTATTTCCAATTGTTCTTGCTTCTGACGCTTTTTTTCCGTTTCCTGATATAGTGGAGGAAGCATCAAAAATTGGTATAACAGCGATAATACAGCCTGGCGGGTCGATAAAAGACTGTGAATCTATTAAAGTTGCAAATGAAGCAAATATATCAATGATTGCCACAAATATCAGGCATTTTAGACATTAATTTTGATAGATTGGAAAATATATAAATATCAATTTGTAAAGCATAATAATGAGATTTTGATATAGTTACCATACTAAAAATATTTAGTATTACAAAAATAATTATCCTAATTTACATGTAAAAAACAAAAAGTATAAATTTTTATAATGATATCTGATATGACAAGAGGTGTTAATATAAAATGAATCCTGCAAAATTTACAATTAAATCACAAGAAGCTATGGTAAATGCACAAAATATTGCATCTGAATACGAAAATAAAGAAATAGATTGCGAGCATGTTTTATACGCATTAATTAAACAGGATGATGGAATAGTTGGTGTTATAATAGAAAAAATAGAACAATACAATCGATGTGTTTTAATTGCAAATATATCTAGAGATTTAATTTTAGAAATAAAAAAAAAACCAAAAGTTTTGGGTGGAGATTTTTTTTTATCTAGTGATTTAAATAAAATTTTTAGTAATTCAGAGGAAATAGCCAAAAATCTAAAGGATGATTTTATATCAACAGAACATATTTTTATTGCAATATCTGACTATAATTATAATAATTCATCAAAAATATTAAAAAAGTATGGAATTAGCAAAGAGATTATATTAAAAACACTTGTAGATATAAGAGGAGGACAGAGAGTTGTGGACCAAAATCCAGAAGATAAATATCAATCGCTTGAAAAATATGGTAGAGATTTAACAGATTTAGCAAAATTTGGTAAACTCGATCCAGTTGTAGGTAGAGATAGTGAAATTCATAGGTGTATTCAGGTTTTATCTAGAAGGACAAAAAATAATCCTGTTATAATAGGTGAGCCAGGTGTCGGAAAAACTGCAATAGTTGAAGGATTGGCACAGCGTATAGTTTCTAAAGATATACCTGAAAGTTTAAAAGATAAAAAAATTATATCTCTTGACTTAGGATCACTGATAGCAGGAGCAAAATATAGAGGTGAATTTGAAAGTAGACTTAAGGCTGTTCTTAAAGAAGTACGAGCAGCTAATGGTATGATAATTATTTTTATAGATGAATTACATACTATTGTTGGAGCAGGTTCTACAGAAGGAGCAGTTGATGCTGCAAACATGTTAAAACCTATGTTAGCACGTGGTGAACTTAGGTTAGTTGGAGCAACAACAACAAGTGAATATAGAAAATATATAGAAAAAGACGCGGCATTAGAAAGACGATTCCAGCCAATTTTAATTGAAGAACCATCAGTTGAAAATACAATTACAATTTTAAGAGGAATAAAAGAAAAATATGAAGTACACCACGGTGTAAAAATAAAAGACTCAGCATTGGTTGCAGCGTCTACGTTGAGTATGAGATATATAACTGATAGATATTTACCAGATAAAGCTATAGATTTAATTGATGAATCTGCAAGTAAATTAAGAATAGAGATAGACTCAATGCCAACCGAGCTTGATATCATAGAACGAAAAATAAGACAACTTGAAATTGAAAAACAAGCGGTAAAAAAAGAAACAGATTTTGCGTCAAAAGAACATCTTGCTAATATGGAGCTAGAAATAAGCAAACTAAAACAAGATTCATTAGAAATGAAAGCTCAATGGAAAAAAGAAAAAGATGTTATATCAAATATAAGAAATTTAAATGCATCGTTAGAGCATATGAAGATTGAAGAACAAAAATTTGAAAGAATCGGAAATTTGAGTGCAGTTGCAGAAATTAGATATGGAAAAATTCCAAATATACGAGAAAATTTGAAGCTTGAAAATGAAAAACTT
>JAIRSP010000032.1 GCA_031255375.1 Endomicrobium sp. | reverse complement strand
TTGATATTTGTATTGCAATTTTAAATAAAAAACTTTCGACTTTAAATATTAATTGGAAAAATAGATTTTCTGTATCAGTTGTTCTTACTTCAAATGGATATCCTGGAAAATTTGAAAGTGGGTTTGAAATTTGTGGTTTGGAAAATATAAATAATAACAATACGATTGTATTTCATTCTGGGACGAAATTTAAACTTGGTAAGTTTTTTACTTGTAGTGGTAGAGTTCTAAGTGTTACCTCAACTGCTGACAATATAAAGTCTGCTATAAATAATGTTTATTTTGACATTAATAATTTATATTTTGAAAATATGTATTATCGTAGAGATATAGCCCGTATGGAATTGGAGCACTAAATATGAATGAAAATCTTGCCAACAATAAACCAGAAGATATAGACATTGCTATTATTATAGGTTCAAAATCTGATTTAACATTAGCAATAGAAACGGTAAAAGTTTTAAAAGAATTTGAATTATTGTATAGTTTGAATGTTGCTTCTGCACATAGATCACCGACGTATCTAAAAGAATGTATTAGAAATGCAGAAAACTTGAATGTAAAAGTTTTTATAGCCATTGCTGGAATGTCGGCCGCTCTTCCTGGTGTTATAGCATCCGAAACAATTATTCCAGTAATAGGAGTACCGACTAATTGTAACAGCTTGTTTGGTTTGGATGCATTATTTTCAATTGTCCAGATGCCAAAACATGTTCCAGTCGCCACTGTTTCGTTAGGAATTGCAGGGGCAATCAATGCTGCAATTTTGTCAGTTCAAATGATAGCGATTAAAGATAAAAAATTAAAGGAAAAACTTAAAGAGTATAAATATAAAATTTTAAAAGATGTTATTCATAATGATTTTAAATTACAAGATAAAGAAGTTAGAAAATTAAAAAATACCGTGTATAATTAATTGAAATATTTTTTATAGTGTTGCCCCGTAAAGTGTTGTTATATGTAACAATCAAAAATATAAAATGTTTTTTATAGATAATAATTAGCAGTCTTACGTTAATGGTTATACATTTTTTTTGAAATGGCAAAAATAAAATGTTTCTAAAATTTAAAGATTTACTTGGTATTGAGCATTTAAATAAAAGTGATTTACAAAATATTTTAGATTCTGTAAAGTTATACAAAGATCTCTTTAAAAAATCTGGTAAAGTTGATTCATTACGTGGCAAGACAGTAGTTACACTTTTTTATGAGCCTTCTACTCGTACTAGAACATCGTTTGAGATCGCTGCTAAAAAGTTATCTGCCGATGTTGTGAATATTACTGTTGGAAATTCAAGTGTTGCGAAGGGCGAGAGTTTAGTAGATACAGGAAGAGCACTTGAGGCTATGGGTGCTAATTATATAGTTATAAGGCATATGCTGTCTGGCGCACCAGATATACTTGCAAAAAAATTAAACATATCGGTTATAAATGCTGGAGATGGCTTTCACGAACATCCTACTCAGGGATTATTGGATTTGTATACAATATATGAAAAAAAAAAAAAAATAGAAGGGTTGAAAGTTTTAATTGTTGGTGATATTTTGCATTCGAGAGTTGCAAAATCAAATATATGGGCGTTGACAAAAATGGGTGCAGAAGTTTTGGTTTCAGGTCCGTCAACTTTAATTCCTATTGGTATTGAAAGTTTAGGTGTGAAAGTATATTTTGATTTGAATGATGCGATAAAAAAGGCTGATGTTTTAAATATTTTGAGAATGCAATTTGAACGTCAACAAGAAAGTCTATTTCCATCAATTCGTGAATATATTAATTTTTATCAACTAACGCTAAAAAAATTGTCAATTGCAAATCCAGAAATTTTAATTATGCACCCTGGACCAATGAATAGGGGTATTGAAATAACTTCCGATGTTGCTGATATCCCTGACATTGCAATTAATGAACAGATTGTTAACGGAATAGCTGTTAGAATGGCTATTTTGTGTCTTCTTGGAAATATGAAAAGGTAAAAAAATGAATCGACTTCAAATTAAAAATATTAGGATAATCGATCCTTCGTCTAGAGATGGAGAATTATTTGGTGATATTTTTATAGAGGGTAAGACGATTGTATCCAAGTCTTTCAAAAATGCCGATAAGATTATCAATGGGGAAAATAAAATTGCTATTCCAGGTATTATTGATGTTCATGCTCATTTGAGGGAGCCTGGCCAAGAAGCAAAGGAAACTATTTATACTGGCACTCGATCTGCTGCAAAAGGTGGTATAACTAGTATTTTTTGTATGCCAAACACAGATCCGGTTATTGACAATACAGCAATTGTCGAGTTTGTACTTCATAAAGCTCATACTGAAGGATGTGTGAACGTCTTCCCAATTGGATGTGCCACAAAAGGATCACGTGGTGTAGAGCTTTCAGAAATCGGACTGCTTAAAAAAGCTGGAATTATTGCAGTGAGTGATGATGGTTTTTCGATAGCAAATTCACGTGTTATGAGACGCGTTTTAGAATATTCAAAAATGTTTAAAATTCCTGTTATTTCCCATAGCGAAGACAGCGAATTAGCTAAAAATGGTGTTATGAATGAAGGTAAGAATTCTACTTTTTTAGGTTTAAGAGGGATCCCTAAACAAGCTGAAGAAATTATTGTTAGTCGTGATATAATGCTTGCAGAATTAACTGGTGCACGCCTGCATGTCGCGCACGTTTCTACAGCTGGTTCGGTTGATTTGATAAGACAAGCAAAAAGAAAAAAAATAAACGTTACCGCAGAAACATGTCCTCACTATTTTACATTAACAGATAATGATGTAAAAATTTATGATGCAAATACAAAAGTAAATCCACCTTTAAGGAGCAAAAAAGATGTCGAAGCTATAAAAGATGGACTTGCTGACGGAACAATAGATTGCATAGCAACCGATCACGCACCGCATACTCAAGAAGAAAAAAATAGAGAATTTGATTTAGCACCATTTGGAATTATAGGTTTTGAAACTTTATTAAGCTTAGTTCTAAATGAACTTGTTTATACTGGTATATTGAGTTTTCACGATGCTATATCAAAGATTACGCATAATCCTGCGAAAATTTTTAATCTCACAAATAGAGGAACTTTGAAAAATGGAAGTATTGCCGATGTTACAATAATTGACGCAGAGCGTTTATATAAATTTGATATTGAAAAAATAATTTCTAAAAGCAAAAATTCCCCGTTTATAGGTAGAGAATTTAGAGGGTTAGTAACTACAACAATTGTTGGTGGAAATATAGCCTGGGATATAAATGGTACACATATCTAGGTAAAATATATCGAAAAAAAATGAAAAAGCTGTACTGTTTTGTAATGTATAATCGATAATATGTATAATAAATTTGATGAAAATTGTAAAATTATTTACAACAAAAGAATACAATCTAATTATTTTGAGCTTAAAATCAAAATGATACGTGCTCATAGATATTGTCATCCAGGGCAGTTTTTTATGATTAGTATTCCAGGTGTTTTTTTACGTCGTCCATTTGGAGTATGTAGAATAGATGACAAGAAAGGACACGTTATTTTTTTATATAAGGTAGTTGGTAGAGGTACAGAAATATTATCACGCATTACACATGGTACAATTAAATTACTAGGTCCGCTTGGAAAAAATTATAATATAAAAATATTTAACAATGGTGATACAGTTGATTCCCGTTCTGGTTTTAATAATATTGTTGTCGCTGGTGGTACTGGCATTTCTTCAGTCTATTTTCTTGTATCAAAACTTAAGAATAATGGAATTTTATACTATGGAGCAAGGTCAAAGTCTGATTTACTATATTTGAACAATTTTTCTAAATTAGGATGGAAAACTGTTTTATCAACCGAAGATGGATCTGCAGGATATAAAGGGTATATCACTGATTTATTATGTAAGGAATTAAATAATAAAAGTGTTATTTTTGTTTGTGGCCCAATTTCAATGGTTAAAAAAACTTTATGTATTGCGAAAAGTAAAAACATAGATGGATTTGTTTCTGTTGAAGAAAAAATGGCATGTGGCTGTGGTAACTGCCAAGGATGTGTTATAAATGTAAATGGGCAAAATAAAAAAGTATGCAAAGATGGTCCTGTTTTTAGAATTAAAGATATTGAATTATAAAAAATGATAAAAAGTTTTTAATCGAAGTGTTTTTATATTTATCGAGTTAAATTTATAAAAAGTATTTCCCTGTGAGTCGAGATTATAGAAATATTATTGTCAATTAATCGTTAAGAAAATGGAAATTATAAAATAATATTTCCAAAATAGAAAATGTTTTATGAACATAAATCAGAAAATGAATAAGGTAAACAATGTTGATACAAGTGTAAATTTTGCTGGTATTAGATTGAAAAATCCAGTTATTACGGCATCTGGAACTTTTGGTTATGGTTATGAGCTTTCGAATTTTATTTCTTTAAATGCGCTTGGAGCTATAACTACGAAAACGATTACGCTGAAATCGCGTGATGGTAATTTGCAACCTAGAATTGCTGAGGTTGAATCCGGACTCCTAAATTCTATAGGCTTACAAAATGTTGGAATTGAAAATTTTGTTAAATTTCATCTTGAAAAATTAAAAAATATTAAAGTACCAATTATCGTTAGTATTGCTGGTGGCGAAGTAAATGAGTATATTGAAATGACAAAAATATTATGTGAAAAAAAATATGTATCTGCTATAGAGCTTAATTTGTCATGCCCTAATTTAAATAAAAAAATCATTTGTCATGATTTTCGTTTAGTTAGTAAAATAGTAACAGAAGTAAAAAATGTATCAAAAGTACCAATTATTGCTAAACTTTCTCCATTATTAACTGATATTTCAAGGCTTGCGTTAATTGTGCAAAACTCAGGCGTTGACGGAATAACACTTGCAAATACGTATCCTGCAATGAATATAAATATTAAGACATTTAATTTGAATTCAAAACCCTTCGTATTAAGTGGTGGAGTTTCTGGGCCTTGTATAAAGCCTATGTCAATACGTTGCGTATATGATGTTTATAATAATACAAAATTACCAATTATTGGATGTGGTGGAATAATGACTGGAGAAGATGCTATTGAATTTATTGTTGCTGGAGCAACGGCAGTTAGTATTGGGAGCTCATGTTTGTTATCTCCTAAAAATTTGATAAAAATTATTCATGAAATTAAAAATATACTAAAAGAAAAAAATATAACTTTATTAAAGAATATAATTGGTTTTGCTAATGATAAACTTTGATAAATTTATTTTTTAAATAAATACTTAAAAGGAAATGAATGAAAAAAATAATACTTGCACTTGATGTTTGTAATTTTAACAAAGCTAGCGAGCTTGTAAAAAAAACAGCTTCTTATGTTGATCTTTATAAAATAGGACCAGTATTATTTCTTCGTTGTGGAGAGAAGATAATTAAAACTATAAAAGATAATGGTAAAAATGTATTTTTAGATTTGAAATTTCATGATATACCTGCAATTGTGAAACTATCTGTTGAATCGGCTATTGAACTTGGTGTTTTTAGCTTGACTGTTCATTCTGTTGGTGGAATAAATATGCTTACTGCTGCTGCATCTGTAAAAAATAGACCAAAAATATGGGCTGTAACAATTTTAACCAGTAAAACGACGACAAAAGAAGAGGTTTTAAAGATGGCAAACATCGCAAAACATTGTGGTATTGACGGTGTAATATCATCGCCACTTGAAATATCGTTAATAAAAAGAGAGTGTGGAAAAAAATTTCATGTTGTAACTCCTGGAATTAGACTAGATGGTGTTAATGATGATCAAAAAAGAATTGCGACGCCCGAGGTTGCTATTAGAGAAGGTGCAGATTTTATAGTTGTTGGTAGACCCGTTTTGAATGCAATTAATCCAGTTGAGGTTTTGAAAGATATCTATAATAGAATACAAATTATAAAAGGATGCGAGTAATATGAGTTCCACAAGAAGTAGAAATGCTTTTTTATTTGATGGATTGAAATTAGGTCTTATGTTACAGGCCGGTGGAATTGGCCCTGTTTGCATGTTGGTTTTTACATTATCATTAACTATGCCAGTTACAGAAATGTTAATAGGTATTTTAGGTTTGTCAATTGTTGATCTTATATATGTAAGTTTAGCTGTTTTTTCAATATCTGCACTTGTAAAAAAAATGCAGAAATATCAACGTATTTTTGATGTTATTATTGGTATTGTATTGATTTCGTTTGGGTTATTTTTTATTGTAACAGGAATATTTTTTTTAAGAATGTTTTTATCTACAGGGCAAATATTACACGATTTTATTAATCCTGAAATAATTAAAGGTAAGGCTTTATTTTTTGGTTTAATTGGATTAGATATGGCAAATCCAATTACCATTTTGTTCATTATGGGTATATTTTCACTTGAAGTAAGCAAACGCGATATGAAATTTAAAGAAACCAGTATTTTTGCATCTGGCTTTATGTTAGCAACGCCTATGTTTATGTCTTTTGTAATTTTAATTGGCCATTTCATTGGTGCATTTTTACCAATTTGGGCTGTAAAAATTCTTAATATTATTGTTGGTTTTGTTTTATCATATTGGGGTATAAAAAATATTTTTTTTAAAAAATCTATTTCTAATGAAAAAAAAATAAAAGAAATAGAAAAAGAAGGGTTGATTGAACTTAAGGAATTATTTAAAAAAAATAAAGCTCTTTTAAATGGGCATTTTGAACTTACAAGTGGCCTTCATTCTGATACGTATTTTCAATCTGCATTAATTCTACAAAACCATAGAAATACTACGAGATTAGCTAAAGAACTAGTTAATAAAATTAAGGAAAGTAATATAAAAATTGATCTTGTTGTTTCTCCTGCTATTGGTGGTATTATCATAGGATATGAGGTTGGAAGAGTTTTAGGTATTCGCTCTATATTTACGGAAAGAACTAATGGTATAGTTTGTTTGAGAAGAGGTTTTTCTATT
>JAIRSP010000078.1 GCA_031255375.1 Endomicrobium sp. | reverse complement strand
TTTCACAATATTTTTAAATTGTCTCCAAAATTCTACCCTTGATATTTTCTTTCCAAGTCTAGAGATAAATATGTTTTCATTTATGTTTAAAATTGGTTTTCGTTTTGTCAAATAAATATTAATAAATTCCTTTGCTTTTTGATTAAATGGAACTATTCTTTCTTTGGACCTCTTGCCTAAAACTTTAAGGAAACAATTTTTCAAATTTATATCTGAAAATTTTAAACTCACAAGCTCAGATACCCTAATGCCAGTAGCATACATAAGTTCGAGCATCGTTTTATTTCTTGTATTAATCTCATTATTACAATCAATTGAATTTAAAATAAATAAAATTTCATCAAAAGTTAATACACATGGCAAATTTTCGGTAATTCTTGGAGATGTCAAATATAAAGTAGGGTTATTATTTGTCAAATTTTCTAAATTTAGAAATTTATAAAATTGTTTTAAGGCCTCAATACATCTATAAATAGACCTAGGGTTTAAACCTTCAGTTTTTAATTTCCATAAAAAATCAACTATATCATGGTACTTAAAATTTTCAAAAAACATTTTTTTTTTTTTCTGCAAATTTAATAAATTTTGAAATGTCAGCCTTATAAGCTAAAACAGTATTTTTTGATAATCCTTTTTCAGATATTACATAAGAAATGAAACTATTTGACGCATTTTTATAATTTAAATTTTCTTTCATAATTCATAATTTCACAATTATTTAAAATATGGATTATTGTCAAGTTCATTAGCCAACGTAGTTTTTATGCCATGACCTGGATAAATAGTAAGAGATTGATTCAATTTTTTTATTTTAGAAACAGAATCCAAAATTTTTTTATAATCTCCACCTGGGAAATCTGTTCTACCTATAGTGCCAGCAAAAACAGTATCACCAGTAATTAAAAAATCATCAAATAATAAACATATGCTACCATCTGTGTGACCTGGAGTATGCATAACTTTAAATGTTACAAAAGTCAATTTTATATCTTGATCACTTTCAAGAATTATTTCTGGTATTTTAATAACACCAGTAAAACAATGAGATTTAGAAATAAATCTAAATGAATCAACAAGCATTTTTAAATCACATTTATGTATAGCTAATGGAACATTAAATTTCAAACGAATCTCATCATTAGAAAATACATGATCGTAATGGCCATGTGTATTAATTATCATTTCAGGTTTTAATTTATTTTTTGTTAATTCAAAAATTATTTTTTTCCCATCTTCTCCAGGATCTACAATTACAGCACTAAGACTTTCTGTGTCGTAAACAACATAGCAGTTTTCATTTAAACTACCAGAAACAATTTTTTTTATTTTTATCATTTTTTATAACCACCACAATAAAACAACAATTTGTAATATAATATTACTAAATACACCCGCAGCGATATCATCTAAAGTGATACCAAATCCACCTCTTAAATTTTGTAATTTTGCTATGAACAAAGGTTTTTTTATATCAAATATTCTAAATAATAAAAAGCTAAATATTAAAATCGGTAAGTTTTTTGGTAAAAATGCAAACGAAAACCATGATCCAACAAATTCATCTATAACTATTTTTTGATCATCTTTTTTATTATAAATGTTTTCAGCAATTGAAGAAAAAAAAATTGAAACAATAGATACAAAAATAAGTAAAAAAATGTGAAGTACATAATTTTTATTCGGAACAACTAATAACCAAACTATAAGTCCAATAAGGCTACCAAGCGTCCCAGGTGCAAGTTTTGAATAACCAGTAAAAAAAACAGAAGAAAAAAATATTATAATTTTATTCATTTTTAATTTTCGATTAATAATTTTCTATATTTCCATACATATTTTACACCGGAATAAACAGCTACTATAGCTACGCAAAATGTCATCCAGAATGGAATCTTTTTGATTATAACAAACATTTTTAAATAAGGGGTTTTTACTGTATTTTGCGCTGTATAAAAAAAATTAAAGAACGTTTTATTAACTATTAAAATCATTACCATCATTATAATAAAAATAGATATTATTTGTAATGTAGTTTTAAATTTACCAGTTTTGTCGGCTGGTATTACTACGCTCTTTGTAGCAGCAATACAGCGTAACCCTGTCATTATTAATTCTCTTGCAACTATTATTATAACCATCCATGCCGATACGCCAAGTACTTGAATTTTAACAAAATATACAAAAGCAGCAGATATTAATAATTTGTCAGCAATAGGATCTAAAAATATACCTAAAGAAGTTATTGTTTTATTTTTCCTTGCTATCCGTCCATCAAGTAAATCTGTTATAGATGCTATGCAAAAAACAATAAATGCTAAAATATTTCCACAAATTCCATTTAATTCCATAAACAAAATAAAAAGAGGAACCATGAATATTCTAATTAGTGTAATACGATTCGCTAAATTCATCATCATCATTTATTTTATAACACCATTTATATTATTATAATCATTCAACTGTCAAATTTTAACAATTCTAATACCATTGGTATTCAATTTAAATATATTTTCATTTAAAATTGAATTCATAACACAATTATTAAATATGATTTCCATGTTTAATAATTTAGATTTTATAATAATTTTTTCTGGAAACATATTAATCTTTGATATATATAGATCAGCATTATAGCTTTTTTTTGATCTATCTATCAATTTAATCAAAGCGTGTTCTTCATTTTCATACATAAAATTTATAATATTTGTTTTTTTTATTTGTTTAAAATTTTCATAAATATTTACAAAATATAAAAAAAAATCTGAAAAAATGAAATTTTCATTGCTAATCACAGAATTGCAATTATTAGCATTAATTATTATAGCCTGCTTATCTTTTGGTGTATAAACAATTATATTATTACTATTAAAATATAATTGTTGCTCTTGTGGTTCTTTTTGATTTATATAAATTCCATATTTTTTTTTAAAAAACAATTTTCCACAAATCTTTATTTTTTTTTGTGTAGATTTTAAAAAAACATTGTTTATGTAATCAACGCTAATAGAATTTATTTTTTTGTTATTTTTCTCAATTTTATTAAGAAATGAATCAATTTTATTATCACATATGGCAACATAAGCAAATTTAAATAAAATAAACAAAGCAATTACTGTAATCATAATACATAATAATATTTTTTTATGTTTATAATTATTTTTTACCATATAAAATTCGCTTTAGCGATCGTTTTTATCATTTTGTTTCTAAATAATTAATTATCTTATCATGATTTATTTTCCATCTATTTGTTCCATTTGGTTTTAATATAAAACCTCTCAATTCAAGAATGTTTAATATATTTGCAGCCTTTGATGATCCACCAAAATTTTCTTTAAGTAAATCATGTGACACGCGTTTTCGTTCATTTATAAATTTAAGTGCTAAAATTATTTTTTTTTCATCATCGTTATTTTTATTTTCCTTATCTAAATCATTTTTATTTTTGAATTCAGTAGTTACGATATCGTAATATTTAGGAAACTTTTGACAATTTATAAATGATACAATTTTTTCTGCTTCCTTTAACGAAACATATGCTCCCTGAAGCCGTACTGGCCTCGCTTCTCCTGGTTTTAAAAATAGCATATCACCTTTTCCAATCAAACATTCTGCACCTTGTGTATCTAAAATAACTCTAGAATCAATTCTGGATGTTGTTTGAAATGATAATCTTGCAGTAAAGTTAGCTTTAATAATACCAGTTATTATATTAACAGATGGCCTTTGTGTTGCGATAATTAAATGTATACCAACAGCTCTTGACATTTGAGACAAACGTTGTATTGAATCTTCTATTTCTTTTTGTAAATTTAAAACTAAATCGGCAAATTCATCTATTATGACAACAATGTAAAATTCTTTTTTAGACTTAATGTCAATCATTTTATTATTATATTCTTCAATATTTCTTACCATTTGTTTTGCAAATTTTGCATACCTTTCATTCATAACAACTATAAGTTTCTTTAAAACTTTTATAGCATCATTAGCATCAGTTATAATGTCAGCGTTAATTGCGTCAGTACATGGATTATATATATGAGGAATATCCCTGTAAACAACTAATTCAACTTGTTTTGGATCAATTAACACAAATTTTACTTCATCGGGTCTCGCCTTATATAAAATTGAAAGTATTATCGAATGAATACAAACGCTTTTTCCTGATCCAGTTGCACCAGCAATTAAAAGATGTGGCATTGAAATTAAATCAATGACATAACAAAATCCTTCCGTTGTTTTTCCAAGTGCTAAACTAATTGAAGATTTAGAATTTTTAAAAACGTTGCTTTCTAAAACCTCCCTTAAACCAACTCTTGAAGTTAAAATATTTGGAACTTCTATTCCTATGGCAGATTTTTCAGGAATTGGGAGAATTCTTATTGATACTGCACGCATTGCAAGAGAGATATTGTCTGAAATATTCAATAAAGATTGTACTTTTACACCTGGCGCTAAAGTCAAATCATAGCGAGTAACAACTGGCCCTGGAACAATTTCTTTGATATCTGCATTAATACAAAAATCTAAAAGAGTTTTTTTTAAATATTTTGCTCTTTCAAGAAAATTATTTTTATTTATATTAAAATTTACAGTCGAACTAACATTAAGTAAATCCATGTTAGGAAATTTATAATCAAAAGGTTTATCATTA
>JAIRSP010000002.1 GCA_031255375.1 Endomicrobium sp. | reverse complement strand
TCTTTATATTGAACATTTAAAGATGATATTTCGCTAGATAAATCAAAAAATTTTTTATGGTCTGTAACATAGCATCCGCTACACATAATGAATACAGAAAAATTCATTATACCAAACAGAACAAAAACATTACTAGTAAAAATTTTTAACAAAACAATAAATCTCTTCATAATAATTAAAAATATGTTTTATTTTAATTTAAAGTTTTTACTTCAACTCTTCTATTCTTTGACCATGCTGATTCGTTATCCCCAATTTCAGCTGGTTTTTCCTTTCCATATGAAACAGTTGCAATTCTGTTAGATGAAATACCAAGTTTTGTACAATATTCTTTTACTTTTATAGCCCTGCGTTGACCTAATGAAAGATTGTATTCACTTGTACCCCTGTTGTCGGTATGTCCCTCAAGAACAATTTTTATACTAGGATTGTTAGTTAAATATACTATATTTTCTTTTAATATTTTCATTGAAGCTTCCGTTAAATCACTTCTATCAAACCCAAAATACACGTTTTTAAGATTAATATTTGCTTTGACTGACTTACCTCTTAGCGATGGCTCATTATCAACGTATGAAATATTATCAGCGGTATCAACGTTAACTCGAGATTCACGTTTGATATCAAATTTTTTACATCCAATCATAAACACAAGCACACTAATGTTAGTTAATACAAACAATAAAACTTTTCTCATACGCATACAAATCTCCATTGTCAACATTATTTTTGTAAATTATTTAGAATAAAATCTTTATATATAGTATTCTACTACTGCAAATAAATTTTGTCAAACTATATACATAAACAAAATTAAAATTAACATTCTAAAAGTATAAACAGTAATTTTATTTATTTTTGTTAGTTATTAATATCAATATAATTCAAAAAAACTTAATAATTCGTTAAATTCAGATATAGTGTATATTTTATTAAACATATTACGTATTTTTGTTGCATTTGGTAAATTTTTAATATAATACCCAATTATTTTTCTAATTGTAATAATGCCTGTTTTTTCCCCATAATATTCCACAGAATGTGCAACATGTTCTCTCAGCCATTTTATTCTTTCGGCTTTTGATGGTTGATATATTCTTTTGCTTTCACCATTAAGAAAATCAGAGAAATTTTTAAATATTGAGTAATTCCCTATTGCGCCACGACCTATCATGATACCTGAGCAATTAGGTATCTTCATAAAATCAATTGCTATTTTTTCATTAATGATGCCACCATTTGCAATTATTGGAATTTTTGCATTAGCGCAAGCATCTGAAAACAATTCAAAATCTGGGGTACCAGAGTGTTTTTGTAGAACAGGCCTAGCATGTATTGCAATCATTTTTATTCCACAATTTTGAGCTATTTTTATAATTTTTGAAGCAATATTTTCACCAGGAATAAATCCTATTCGAATTTTTGCAGTCACTGGTATATCAACACTGTTAACAACGTATTTAAAGATTTTTGAAACAAGAATTTCATTACGCAATAATTTTGAACCTGATCCATTTTTTATTATTTTATTTGCAGGACATCCTAAATTTATATCTATTATATCAACACCAATATCTCTTATTATTTTTGCTGCTTCTGACATAATATAAGCATCGTTACCAAAAATCTGTGCTGAAATTGGTTTTTCATCATATGATATTTTTAAAAGATTTTTTACATTTTTGTTATTACATAAAATTGATTTTGCTGATATCATTTCCGTATAAACAAGGGAAGCTCCTCCGGACTTAGCCAATTGTCTAAATGGCAAATTAGTTATTCCAGCCATAGGGGCAAGCACGATATTGTTTATAAGTTTTATATTTCCAATCGTAAGAATATTATTCATTTATTTTAATCAACATTAGAATACAAAAAAATATATCGTACAAATTTATATAATATTCCAGTTTTTTAAACTAAGAGATGGATTTATCATAAGTTGCTCATCTCTATATTTCAACCCACATTTTATGTATTTTAAATATGCTACACTTCCAATCATTGCAGCATTATCGGTACAATAAATAATTTGTGGCACAAAGACTTCCATCTCATTTTTTGAATTTTTATCCAAAAACATTTTTCTTATGAGTCTATTTGCACTTACGCCACCACCCAAAACAATTTTTTTTAAATTAAATTTTTCTGCAGCTGTAAATGATTTAAAATAAAGTGTATCTGATATTGCTTGCCTAAAAGAAGCACAAATATCATTTAGATGTTTTTCGTTTTTAACTTGATTAACCTTCAAATAATTTAAAAGAGCTGTTTTTATTCCAGAAAAAGAAAAATCCCAGCTTCCCTTTAAATAAGGCCTTGTAAATCTGATAGCATTAGGATCTCCTACTTCTGCTTTTTTATCTATTATTGGTCCGCCTGGATATGAAAGACCTAGCATTTTAGCAGCTTTATCAAATGCTTCGCCAACAGCATCATCTCTTGTTCCACCTAATATCTCATATATACCGAAATTTTTTACTATAACAAGTTCTGTGTGTCCACCTGATATTATTAAACTCAAGAATGGATGACCTATAGTTAATTCGTTTTCAATAAACGACGAATATATATGTCCTTCTAAGTGATTTATTGGTATTAATGGTTTTTTATAGACAGCAGAAAGGGCTTTTGCCGCTATTGATCCTATAAGTAATGCTCCAGACAAACCAGGTCCTACGGTAAAGGCAATAGCATCTATCTTTTTAGAAAAATTATCAAAGTTTATTCCACAATTATTCAGAGCTTGCAAAATCACGAAATTTATGTCTTCAGCATGAGCGCGACTGGCAAGTTCTGGAACAACACCAAAAAATTTTGAATGAATTTTTATTTGCGATGAAGTTACAACTGACTTTACCCTTACACCATTCATAACTATCGATGCCGATGTTTCATCGCAAGACGTCTCTATTGCAAATATATTCATAATAAATCTACTTTAAAATAAAACTCATAAAACAAAAAAAATAAATAATACAATTTATTTTGTAAACGATTTTATTTGTCAAATACAAAAACAATATTGTAATAATTTTTATCACGTAAATAAAATTTATACGTTATAGAACCATCAGGATTATTTATTTTATTTAAATAAATTCCAATTGAATCAACAATATCAGTAAATTTTTTCTCTAAATTTTGCACACATAAAATCATGTTGTTTTTAGAGTTAAATTTTATAGTTTTATAAAACTCGTTCCATTTAATTGTATTTTTACTTTTTTCTATTGCGTATTGTTCCGAAATGTTATCTTGAGTAATATTACATGAAAGCATGGCATCAATTATTTTTTTATTAAGCAATACATCAATTGGTGTCTTTTGCACATGCCTAAAAAACAAAAAACAAAAAACAAAAACAACAAAAAGAAATATTGTTATTACATACGTTTTAATTGATAAATTTTTCATCTTTTTATCCATAAACAACTATACATATTTTATTCATTATTTTCAAAAAAAAACAATGTTAAAAAAAACAAATTTATTACATTGGCAAAAAAATTTAAATTTAAATTAACCACTCCATTGGATTGATTAACATACCTTTGTGCCTTATTTCAAAATATAAAATATTATTTTTACCTGAGCCTAATTCTGCAATAACGGTACCTTTCAAAATTTTTTGTTTTTCTTTCACAAAAACATTATTCAATAATCCATAAATACACAAAATTGAATCATTATGATCTATTATAACAACTTTTCCATAAGTTTTAAGTTGCCCTGAAAAAATTACAATACCTGACCCAACGCTTTTTA
The DNA here is from genome assembly GCA_031255375.1 of Endomicrobium sp. The sequence goes on along the minus strand of JAIRSP010000002.1, from coordinate 3,702 downwards.
CTTTACTAAAATCAGATGCTTTTATTTTTATACCATTACTAACAAAATGAGTATTAGAAATTTCAGGATGTTTATTTTTTCCAAAACTTACAATTACATTTCCACCAGTTGGCCATTGAAACATTTTTCTTGTTTTTATATTCTTATTTTTATTATCAATATGAACAGCATTATTATATGAAGGTTTTTTTTTGTTAATTGCATTAATTTTATTTATTATTTTTTGTAATTCATTAACAGATTCATTCAAGTCTTTTATTTTTTTTTCAGCAAAATTTCTTTTATTTTGTGTATCACTCAAAAGTTTGCTTTTTTTATTAAATTCATTCGTATCACATTCTATAAGCTTTTTCTTTTTTATTTGTAAATCAAAAATATTCATCTTGGATTTTTCTAATTTTTTAATACTCGCTAACGAATTGTTTACTGTGTTTTTCTCTTTTTCATATTTATTATTACTATGTTCAAAAAACCTACGTAATATCATATATTCTATTGGGCTTTGATCATACGAAAACATAAAACTAATCTTATTGAAAAAATTTATTTTGCCAGATATAACTTTGTTTAAATTAATACTTTCTTTTAATGCGAAATTATAAATTTTTGTTTTTTCTGTGATTTCATTATTTGTTATTTCAATATTTTTTAAATATTCATCAACATTCTTTTTGTTTCTCTCTATATTTTTGTCTATATATATTAATTCTTTTTTAATTTTTTTTTCTTGTGATACCAATTTATTTCTTTCGATTTGCTTTTCTTTAATCGATTTTTTCATGTTCGAGAGATTTTTCATATGAAAATTAACATTCTTATTATTTGTTAACGCAAACCCAAAGACAAAAAAATAAAACAATAAAAATATTAAAGTAAATAATTTTATAAACATATAAAAACTAAATCCTCAGTTTTGAATACAGGCTTATAAGCCTAGAATTTAACAAAAAAAACAATACATACATTTTTACACGCATTAATTAAAAATAATTAATTCAATATAACACCAAATATAACAGCAAATATTGCTGAAATGACTGCATATTTAGCATTAATAAATAAAGTGCAATCTGATTTGAAAGTACAAGTAATTAAAAAAATAAAAAATGCAACAACAAAACTTGAAACTTGTAAAATAGAATCTGTAACAATTTTTTTTATACCAGATTTACAATATATAAATAACAATATTAATTTCACAAATAATAAAATAAAAATACAAACAACAATAATGAAAAATACATTCTTATAAAAGAATAATAAATTTTCTACGCTTGTACATTGTTCAAACGACTGTATATTAAATACAACCTCATCTACATGTTCAATTTTTTCTATTATTTTTTTTGTATTTAAAATATATTTATTCTTTTGAATATTCGTATTTAAATCAAATCTTGGTGTTGCTATAGCATATGGCTGAATTGAAAAATTGTTATGCGTAGTTAAAAAATTTTTTAATAACAAATTTTTCATTGATTTTTCGCATGCAATATTAGTATCTACGTATTGCTTTATAAATACTAAATTTGTCTTCTTAATTCTATCAATTGCATTAATATTACTATTTTTAGAAGAATTTTCATCAAAAAAAATAACCACATCAAGATTTTTTTGTAAATTATCAGAATAAAATTTAATCTGACAATAATGTCTGAAAACTAAAATACATAAAAAACATAAAATAGTGCGACATAAAAATTTTGTAAAATCATTTATCAGTTCTGCATTTACAGCAAATTTATCATGTTTCATTTTTTATTTCACCAAAACCTATTAGACTTTTTTTACTTTCGCAACCTTAATTTAAGACAAACACATAACAATATAAAAATACATACACAAAAAAATTAACTATAAACTACTACAAATGATTCTATCATTTTTCAAATAAATTGCAAAAACAAAGTTATCATATATCTAAATATTACACAACATATTTATCTAAATTAATATAATTTATTATCTATTAATAATCTTAAAACTTTAATACTTCATAGATTTTTTTAATTGTTTTTTCAGCAATTCTAATTGCCCTGTCACATCCAGAAGAAATTATATTTTCCAGATAACGCTTATCAGAAATTATTTTTTTTCTATTTTCAGAAAATGGTTTTATAAATTCATGAATTATTTCAATCAATTGTTTTTTGCATGTCATACAGCCTATTTTGCCAGTTCTACATTTTTCCTCTAAATCATTGCAATTTTTGTTGAATACGTTATTAAACGAAAAAACGATACAGCCATACGGATGTCCAATATCATTTTTTCTAATTTTTAATGGATCAGTAAACATATTTTCAATTTTATGTTTCAAAGTATCGCTATTTTCGCTTATCAAAATTGAATTATTATAAGATTTTGACATTTTCCTGCCATCCAAGCCTGGTAATTTAGAAACTTTCGTAAATTTTTTACATGGTACTTTCAATACTTTTCCATATAAATTATTAAATTTTTTTGCTATTTCACGTGTAAATTCAATGTGCGATGCTTGATCTCTACCTGTTGGCACGATATCTGATTCGTACAATAAAATATCTGCTGACATTAAAATTGGATAACCTAAAAAACCATAATTGTGTGAACTATCGTTTTTAACTTTTTTAAATTTTTCTTTATATGTAGGGCACCTGTATAGCCTGTTTAATGGAGTAAACATGGAAAGTATCAAGAACAATTCACTATGTTGTGGTATTTTTGATTGTCTAAAGATTGTAACTTTGTTTGGATCAACGCCAACGGCAATCCAGTCGGCAACCATATCAAAAATATTTTCATTAATTTTTGATGTATTGTAACATTCGGTTGTCAAAGCATGCAAATCTGCCAACATATAGTAGCATTCGTACTTATCTTGAAATTTTATCCAATTTTTCAAAACACCAAAGTAATGACCTAGATGAATTCTACCTGTTGGTCTCATTCCTGAAAGTACTTTCTTAATCATATCAACCTTACAGACGAATTTACAAATTTTTAAAAAAGCAAAACATGTTATAATCTCATCGATTATGCTAGAATATATGTACTTACAATATAATTATTATATTGGTAGTTTATTTTCTATAAAATAGCACAAAATACTTTATTTAATTTTTTTATCAACACAAACATTATACTACATTCTAAAATATTTTGATAACAAATTTGTATTTTGAATTATGATTAAAAACATAGCAAATGTGTAAATTTATAAAAATTTTAAAATTTATTAAAATATTGACATGATTGAAAAATGGTATCACGTAGTAATTATTGGAGCTGGACACGCTGGTTGCGAAGCATCTTTAGCATGTGCTAAGCTAGGATTAAAAACATTAATGGTAACATTAAGCATTGATTCAATAGCAAAAATGTCATGCAATCCAGCAATAGGCGGAATTGCAAAAGGACAAATTGTTAGAGAAATCGATGCCTTAGGTGGTGAAATTGGAAAAACAACAGATCATGCAGGTTTGCAATTCAAAATATTAAATAAATCAAAAGGCCCAGCAGTTTGGTCACCAAGAGCCCAATGTGATAAATTATTATATTCTGTTTTAATGGCAAAATCTATTCAAAATCAATCAAATCTAAATATATTACAATCTGAAGTTAAATCTTTAATAGTAAAAAATAGAAAAATATATGGAGTGAAATTGTATACAAATGAAATAATAAATGCAAAAGCTGTAATAGTGGCTACAGGAACTTTTT
>JAIRSP010000061.1 GCA_031255375.1 Endomicrobium sp. | reverse complement strand
ATTTTGTATACAACAAACAACAGGTTAAATTTAGTTATATTAATTTCGTACTTAGGGGTCCTAAATTTCGTACTTAGGGGTCCTAAATTTCGTACTTAGGGGTCCTAAATTTCGTACTTAGGGGTCCTAAATTTCGTACTTTCTTAGACGATAAATAATCTCAATAATCCTTAAGGATTATTTAAGGATATATTAAAGATATACAATTAATTATAAATAATATATCTTATCTACTGCTAAACAAAGTCTCAAAACATTATTTAGCAGTAGATAGTATAAAATGTTAATATAAAAATAATTTTTACTTTTTAACAAAATAAAATAACAACATAGTTTGTAAATAAATACACATAAAGGATTAAATATGAAAATAAACAAAGAGATAAACAATGATAACAACATGCACAAATGTATTAATTATAAGATAAGCGAATTAGATAATGCGTTCGATAGCATTAAAAAAAAAGAAGAATACTACAATCAATGTAACAATGGGTTTATTTTTCTCACAAGTGAAAACGCAGGTATTACGCTTGAGGTTCAAAGTAACAATATAAGTGTCAACACAGGGGTACACGATCTCAAGCTTAGCATATCAATAACCATTAACAACGAAGATGATGTTTGCAAATTAAAAGAATATCTATATAAGCATATACATAATAACATGGAAAGAATATTTATACTGTATTTTTCAAAGTTTAGTGATAATGAAATTAAAACAACAGTAAAATACAGTCTTATTAAAATTTTAAATATCTTAAATTTTAGGTATACAATACTTGATGATAGCATCATACACAAAAAATCATTTGACTTAAAAAACGGCAAATCTTTCTACCTTACAATTATCGAAAATGAAATAAAAGCAGCAAAAAAAATAGATGAACTAAAAAAATCCATTAAAGAAATGTCAGTGAATGAAAACCTACATTATATAATAAATAAAAATATTACACAAAAAAAAATAATTAGCACTGGATTTGAAGGATTAGATGAAAAACTTGGCTATGGTGGACTGTGTAGTGGCAAGTTATATGTATTAGGCGCTATAACAAGCTTAGGAAAAACAACATTTGCATTAAATATAGCTAACAATATAGCCAAATCAGGTAATAATGTACTTTTTTTCAGCCTTGAAATGGGTAGACACGAACTTATGGCAAAAAGCTTAAGTAAAATTATGGCAACACTAGATAAAACACCTGGGTTTACATTGTCAAAAACCGCAATGGAAATTATAGACATAAATAATCAAAAAAAAACATGGGAAAGCAAATCGTTAGAAATTTTTGATAAATCTAAAAATGAATATAAAATATATGCAGAGCATATATTTATAAGTGAATGCTTAGAAAACACAGGTGTAATTAGAATAAAAAACGTATTAGAAAATTTTAAAAGATTAGGACATACATTAAATATAATAATAATTGATTATCTTCAAATATTATATCCATACAATGAAAAATCAACAGATAAACAAAGTATAGATAGAAATGTTTCTGAACTCAAAAGATTAAGTAGAGATTTTAATGTATCAATAATCGTCATATCATCTCTTAACAGAGATAGTTATTTAGAAAACATTGATTTTAAAAGCTTTAAAGAAAGTGGTTCTATAGAATACTCATGCGATGTTGTGATTGGATTACAATTCAGAATTTGCGGGTCAAACTTGTGGATTTCAAAAAATAATGATGAAAAACAGAAAATTGTCAATGAAGAAAAAGTAAAAACACCAAGAAGTATAGAGTTAATTATTTTAAAAAATAGAATGTACAAATCGTTTGAAAGAATAAATTTTAACTATTATACAAAACATGATTATTTCATAGAAAAAAAATAATTAATCTATAACTAGATAAATTCTAAAATAAATTTATTTTTTAAATATAAACAAGTAATGATTACTTGATTTAAGTTAATTTTTACAACAGAATTTAATGTTTTAATGCATCTACTGGGTCTAGTTTTGCTGCTTTTATTGCAGGTAAAATACAAAACACTAAACCAAAAAAAATAGATAAAAAAAATGATACAAAAATTGATGTTATTGTTATATGTGTATTTACATCGGTTAAATGAATTATATTTAAAATTTTTTTTATTAGTAAACAAGATGTTACAACACCAGTTATTATGCCAGGGAAAATACCAATGCAACATATAATTAAACCATTAATAATAAACTGAAGTAAAATATCATTATTTTTTGCACCTATTGATTTTTTTACCCCTATTTCGATAATTCTCTCCGAAACGGAAACAAACATAACATTCATCATGCATATTTCACCGATTAGCAATATTATTATTGTCATACTTGTAAAAAAAATAGATAAAATTTTTGTTAAAGATGTTAGTGTTTTACCGTATTCTGTAAGATTATTTACAATTATTGTATTTTTTAGTTCAATACAGTTGTGTATACCATGTACTGACATGAGTTTTTCTTTTATATAATTTGAGATGTTTTTAATGTTGCTTCCATTTTTTACTTTAACAAAAAGATAATCAATTGCATTATAGCTATGATCTTCTGTATGAAAATTTATACGTAATCCAAGGTTTATAGGTATAAAAATAGATGAATCAAACGTTCTATTATATTGTTTTGAACTAAAAACACCTATAATCTTAAACAGCATATTGTTAATTTTAATATACATGCCAATTGGATTAAAATTTTTCTTACCGTATAATTTTTCTACAATTTGTTTTTCAAGCAAAACAACCTTTTTGTTTAGCTCATTTTCTTGTTTTGTAAAAAATCGCCCTTTGTGTATAGTTATAATCCCTAAATTATAACATTCGGATGATAAACCCCAAATAGATCGAGGCATACGGGTTGTTGCATGCGTAGTGAACATTGTTTGCAACATACAGTGGCCTGGAATACTTTTACATCCAGCCACATCTGTAATTTCATTGATTTGATTTTTTATATTATTAATGTCTGATTTTTTTATTACAAAATCAATGCCATTATATTTCTCTTTATATACAACAAGTAAATTTTTTGCACCAATATCATTAAACGATTTTTTAATACTTTTTTTTATAACATTTCCAATGTTTAATGTAGTTATTAAACTTGCGGTTCCAAACAAAATGCCAAGTATAGATATAATAGTTTGTGTTTTTTTTGTATAAATATATTTAATGGATTCTTTTAAATAATTTTTTATTTTAAATAATGAAAATGTTTTTTTATTAATATTTTTTATAGTTATATTTATTGTTGGCTTATTGACGCTGTTATTCCCATTATCATGTATTATGGCTCCATCTTTGATTTCTATTTTTCTCATATCATCAGTGATTATACTGTTTTCATGTGTGACCATTATTATTGTTGTGCCAAGTTTGTTTATTTTTTTAAATATATTAATTACACCTTTTGCTGTCTCTTTATCTAAATTTCCAGTTGGTTCATCCGCCAGTATTATTAATGGGTTATTTGATATGGCCCTAGCAATAGCAACTCTTTGTTGTTGACCACCAGATATTTCGTTTGGTTTATGATTTAAATATTTTGATATACCCAAATTGTTATTTAAAAATAATTTTAAATTTTCTTTATATTTTATTTTTTTTTCGTCATTATTTTTGTTTGTGGAATATATTAGTGGTAGATTGATGTTTTCAATAACGGTGAAATTATTTAAATGATTAAAATTTTGGAATATAAATCCTAAATAATCGTTTCTCAATACTGCAAAATTATCATCCGAACACGTTGATGTATCAATTCCAAAGAGTTTGTAAGATCCTGTGTATGATTTATTTAGTAGGCCTAAAATATTTAATAGACTTGTTTTTCCACTTCCTGACGTGCCTATTATAGCAACAAATTCACCATATATAATTTTTAAATTAATATTATGTAATATGTTGGCCTTGATATCATTAAACAAATATGTTTTATTAACATTACAAAGTTCTATTATTGCATTATTCATTTATTTTTTTTGGAATCACAATTACGTCATTTTTATTTAATCCAGATAAGATTTCAGTATATACTCCATTTGTTATTCCTGTTTTTATTCTTTTTTCATCGAATTTAGAACCGTTTTTTGAAAGTATGTTTACTGTTTTTATCCCACTATTTTCGTTAATAAAATTATTTCTTATAGAAAGTGCATTTTTTTTATGTTTAATCAAAATTTTGACAATAACAGTCATGCCAGGGTTTATTATTTTTGATTTATTTTCTAATTTTATTTTTATAGGATACACGTTTATACCATGTTTATTTATACATGTATATGGTATATATTCAATTATTCCTTTGATTTTTTCATTTTGATATGCTTCTGGAAAAATAAGTACGTTATTTCCAATTTTCAAATATTTTACATCAATTTCATCTATATCAACTGTTGCTATTAATTCATCAGCAATTGTCAATACTTCATTATTTGGTGGTTTTTCATTGACTGATTGATATATGTTATTCAATGAGATTACAATTCCATCTATTGGGGATATTATTTTTATAGGATTAATAATATTTTTTTTTATGTTATTATTTTTAGAATTTAGCAGAATATCAGATATTATTTCTGCTTCATCTGATATTATTGATGCTAGCGGTTGTCCTTTTTTAATTTTATCACCTTCTTTAACAAAAAAATTATCAATTCTACCATTAAATTTAGAAACAATTTTTATTTCGTTTTTTGGTGTTATAAATCCAATTTCTTCGATATAATCTTCTAAATTTTTAATTTCAGGTGTAGATTTTTCTATTATAATATTTTTTGTTTGTTGCTTTTTTAATTTTATAAAATACGATACTATTAAGATTATGATGATGCAGCATATTAATAAATATGTTTTTTTATTTGTTTTCATTGCAATATGTACCTATGAAATTTTCCAATTCTGTTATTAATAAGCAAAAATTTTTTTTTAAATTGATATTTTTTATTTGGTAATCGAAATATTCTTCTTCGTTTTTATACCAAGTATCAAAATTAATCA
>JAIRSP010000086.1 GCA_031255375.1 Endomicrobium sp. | reverse complement strand
TATTGTTCATATTGTGTTGTTCCATTTGTAAGAGGTGTAGAAAAAAACTTAGATTATGATACAATAGTAAATAAATGTTTTTCAGCGGTTAAAAACGGTATAAAAGAAATAACATTTATTGGGCAAAACGTGAATTCATATAAATGTAATGGAATAAATTTTTCACTATTATTAAAAAATATTTCATTAATAAAAAATCTTGAAAGAATCAGATTTATAACAAATCATCCAAAAGATTTTAGCGATGAATTGATAAACACTATCGCAACAAATTCAAAAATTTGCTCACATATTCATTTACCAATGCAATCTGCATCTAATAAAATTCTTCAATTAATGAATAGAAAATATACTTATGAATATTATTTAAATTTAATTAAAAAATTAAGATTTTCTATTCCAGATGTAAATATAACAACAGATATTATAGTTGGATTTCCAGGTGAAACCAGAGAAGATTTTAATTGCACGTTGAATGCAGTTAAAAATTTAAAATTTGGTTGGTTGTACGTTTTTAAATATTCACGACGACAAAATACATATGCATTTGATATGAATGATAATATATCTGTCAAAGAAAAAGAAATTCGACATTTTATTATACTTAATGAAGCAAGTAAAATTTCTTCTAAAATTACGCTTAACATGGTCGGTAATAAATATCAGGTTTTAGTCGAAAAAATTAATGGTAATTTTATGGAATCAAAAACAAGAAATGGGTATAAAGTTTTTTTAAAAATCAATGAAAAACATTATGGTAAAATCGTTAATGTTATTGTAAAAAATGCAAATACACATTCGTTATTTGGAAATGTTATAGATGAATAATATGTTAATTTTATATGTTAAAAAATTTTATATGTGTAAAACCATATATGTATTCATATGTTTATAAAAAAATTGATCGTTATTACATTTTGTATTTTTTTTATATGTATTATTTATAAATTTAGTAACAAAATTAAATTATTTAATAGTGTATTTAATAAAAATCCATATGAAAATTATATTGTTAAATATTCTGATTATTTTAATATTGATCCGTTATTAATAAAAATTATTATAAAAAATGAATCGAATCTATCTTGCGATGCTGTTTCAAAGAAAGGGGCGATTGGACTTATGCAAATAATGCCAGAAACAGCGCTCGAAATTGCAAATAAATTAAAAATTGTTGATTATTCAAATAGTAAGTTAAAAAATGCAGAAATAAATATAATGTTTGGCACATATTATTTGAGAAAACTTTTGGATCGTTATGATGGTAATTTAATTTTGGCCTTAATTGCATATAATGCTGGCTTGAGAAATGTACAAAATTGGTATAATAATGATAATATGTTTTTCAAAAAAATTCATTCAATACCTTTCGTAGAAACAAAAAACTACGTTATATCAATACTATTAACTTACAGACTGTATAAATTTTTAAATAGTTTTTCAAATTTCATATTATTAAAAAATATTGATAAGTTGAAAGCATAATTTTTGTTTTTGAAAAATATGTTGATATTAATTTGAGTAAAATTTTTATTAAAAATTGATTGTTGTTTTTTTAAATGTTTTTGAAAAGTCTTTTGTTTAGTTATGAATAAAAATATAGAAATAATAATTATATCAGGTCCAACCGCAAGCGGAAAAACGAAAAAAGCTGTTGAAATTTGTAAAAAAAATAACGGTGAAATAATTTCATGTGATTCGAGACAAATTTATAAATATTTAAATATTGGTTTAAATAAAAGTGGTATTCTATTGAAAAACGGACTTCGTGAAATTGACGGAGTTTTACAACATCTAACAGATATTATAAATCCTGATCAATGCTATAGTGTTGCAAATTTTATCAATGATGCCGATTCAAAAATTATAGATATTATCAAAAAAAATAAAGTGCCAGTTATAACTGGTGGGACAGGATTGTATATAAAGTCATTAATTTATGGAATTGATAAATTGCCAAAAACAAATGAAATTTTAAGAAATAAATTAAAAAGTAAATCTTACGTTGAATTATATGACAAATTATTAAAATTAGATCCTGAGTCTGCAGAAAAAAATAAGAAAAATCCATATAGACTATTAAGGGCGCTTGAAATAAATATATTATCTGGAAAAACATTGAGTATGAATTTTAGACCTAAGAGTCCAAGGTATAAATTTCGTCATTATAGTATTTTTATTGAAAGAAAAAAATTATACGATAAAATCAACGAAAGATGTAATAATATGATTAAAAATGGTATGATCGAAGAAACAAGAGAAATTTTAAATATGGGATTTAAAGAAAATTGTTACGCACTGAGTAACGCTATAGGCTATAAATATATTTTACAATTTTTAAAAAGAAAAATTTCATTGAATGATTTGATTATAAAATTTTCCAGAGATACAAGAAATTATGCAAAACGACAAATAACATGGTTTAATGCACAGCCTGGTGTGAAGTTTATAAATGGAAAATAAAAAATTAACAAAATATATTGGAAGTATCGCTTTTGGAACATTATTTTCAAGAATTTTTGGCTATGTTAGAGATATGCTGGTAGCTGATTTATTTGGAATAGGCATGTTCGCTGATGTTTTTTACGCTGTTTTTAGGATACCAAATTTTTTTAAACGTATTTTCGGAGATGGCTCTTTTTCTGCAGCATTTATACCAATATTTAACAAATACTTAAATAAAAAAACAAAAATATTAATTCAAAATTTTTTAAATACAATATTTTCTGTTTTATTTTTTGTGTTAATCATCATATCTATATTAGGTGTATTTTTTTCTCCGTTTCTTGTCAAAATATTTGCTGGCGGATTTTCAAGTAATTCTGTAAAGGTACAACTTGCAATAAAAATTTCAAGGTTGATGTTTCCGTTTGTCATTTTTGCGTCACTTGCTTCTTTTTTGCTTGCGGCATTGAATACTTTGCGTTCTTTTTTTTTGCCAGCAATAGCGCCTTCGTTATTTAGTTTTTCTGAGATTTTATACATTCTTTTTATTGCTCCAGTTATTGTTTATAACAGTAGGATCAAAGGTCTCGCGATCAGTGTAGTTATTGGTGGTTTTTTGCATTTTTTCGTACAATATTTAAAGTTAAAAGGTTTAGGATGGAACTTAAAATTTATTAGATTTAATTTAAAACACCCTGGCGTAAGAAAGGTCATATTTCTTATGATTCCGTCGATAATAGGTTTATCAGCTGATCAAATTAATGTGTTAATCGATAGTAGATGTGCATCTTCACTTGGACAAGGTCCTGTATCTGCTCTTTATTATTCTAATAGACTTATGCAAATGCCGCTTGGAATATTTGGGTTTGCATTTGCGTCAGTGTTACTGCCAATAATGTCAAATGCATATTTAAAAAATGATATGTTGACTATTAAAAAATCACTTAGTTACTCAATAAGATTTACAATTTTTTCTTTATTACCAGCAACTACAGGATTAATGATTATAGGGTTGCCAATAGTTAAACTTTTGTTTGAGCGTGGTAAATTTGATTCATTTGGATCAATTATGACAAATGATGCCCTATTTTATTACTCCATAGGCATCCCTGGATTTGCTTTGGTAAAAATTTTTGCAAATGCATTTTATTCATTTCGAGATACAAAAACGCCTGTTAAAATTGCGATTTATTCTGTAATTTTGCATGTTTTGTTGTGTTTTTTATTGATGTATAAAATTGGTGTTGGTGGACTTGCCCTTTCAACGTCTTTGTCTACTTATTTTAATTTGTTATTGCTTATTTTCTATATTAGAAAGAAAATAGGAGGATTTGATTCTCAGAAAATATTGAATTCGTTTTTAAAAACTGTATTTGCTTCTATTATTACAGGGATTGTATCTTATAACACTTGTAAAATTTCTGAAAAGTTGTTTATATCTGTTCCGATTTCGATATTTTTAGGATTGATTGCATTTATTTTAACTTCGTATATTTTAAAATCGGATGAATTAAAAATGATTATTTTAAACATTTTTTCTAATAAAAAATGAAACAAAATTGCATGCTTTCACAAATCCCAAAACTTATTGGAATTTATATAATGTTCAATAATGTTGGCGATATTATATATATCGGTAAATCAAAAAATTTAAAAAATAGAATTTCATCATATTTTAATAATGCTAATATAAACTCGAAAACCGCCGCAATTGTTACATCAATTCAAAAAATAAGTTATATCTCATGTATTTCAGAAAGAGAGGCGCTACTGCTTGAAAGGCAGTTGATAAAAAAAATCAAACCACATTTTAATTTTGCATGGAAGGACGATAAGTCTTATCCTTACATTAAGCTTTCTGTAAATGAAGATTTTCCAAGACTTATATTGACAAGAAAAAAAGAAAAGGATTTTGCATTATATTTTGGACCATATCCACAATTTTTTTATGTAAAAAAACTTGTTAGATGGCTTAATAGAGTTTTTAAAATTCGTCAATGTAAAATAAATTTGTCAGAAAGAAATTTTTCAAAAAAAAGTAATAAGCCATGTTTTTATTATCACTCAGATATGTGCTATGGTGTATGTTTTGGTAAAATTACACCAGAAGAATATAGGCAAAAAATTTATGATGTTAAATTATTCTTGAGTGGAAAATTTAAAAATCTTGAAAATAAATTAAAAAAACAAATGTTTGATTTAAGCCTAAATACAATGTATGAAAATGCAAAAGAAATTAGAGACAGAATTTATGCTTTGCGTAGTATGTCAGAAAGAATTATGATAAATGAAATTAATTATGAAGAAATAAATAAATATACTAATTTAACAAGTGGGGCAAGCGAGCTAAAAAAAATAATTGGACTAAAATGTTATCCTGCAATAATAGATGGAATTGATTGTTCAAACATATGTGGTGTTGATCCTGTTGGTTCTTCTGTCAGATTTCAAAATGGAATAGCAGATAAAAAAAAATATAGAAAATTTAAAATTAAAACAGTGTGTGGAATAAATGATTTTGCGAGTATCAGAGAAATTGTTTTTAGAAGATATTCATTATTGTTAAGAAAAAAGGAAATATTTCCAGATTTAATTTTGATTGATGGAGGTGAGGTTCAGCTTAAGTATGCTTTAGATGCATTGAATGATCTTGGATTAAATATTCCTGTAATTTCAATCGCAAAAAAAAACGATGAAATTTTTTTGCAAAATAAAAATAAACCTTTAATTTTAGATAAACATTCATCTGCTTTAAAGCTTTTGCAATCAATTAGAAATGAGGCACACAGATTTGCTATAAATTATCATAGAAAACTTAGGGTAAAAAATATTTTTGATCCATTTTAGCTTTAATTTATTTTTTATTACATGTATACTTTTATTTGTTAAATATGTTAATTTAACAATGTTGGTTTGTAAAAAATTTGAGTGCATACAATGTACGATTTCATATATTGTAATGTATACGAAATAATATTTATATTTTTTCAGTACTTTATAATAAATTAAGTGTATATGTAAAATAAATATTGTCGTTTTTAAATTTATTTAATTGTAAAATATATAAAAATAAAATAGTGGAGATGGTTAATAATGTATATAAGCGATAAAAAAAAAATGATTCTAAAAAATAAAATAAATTTAAGAACAAACGCTTTAACTGTTCTTAAAAATAGATATTTAAAAAAAGATGAAAATGGAAATGTTATTGAAAATCCTGAAGATTTATTTTATAGGGTTGCCAACAATATTGCTCAAGCAGATAAAATTTATGATAGTAGTTCCGATGTGGATGTATTAACGAAAGAATTTTATTTTATTATGTCATCACTTGATTTTTTACCTAATTCACCAACGCTGATGAACGCTGGGAGACAATTACAACAGCTTTCTGCATGTTTTGTTCTACCAATAGATGATTCAATGAGTTCTATTTTTGAAACATTAAAAAATACTGCTATGATACATAAATCTGGAGGCGGAACTGGGTTTTCATTTTCAAGACTACGTCCAAAAAAAGACATAGTTAAAACTACGAACGGTGTATCATCAGGTCCAATATCTTTTATGCAAGTTTTTAATGCAGCCACAGAGGCAATTAAACAAGGTGGAACAAGGCGTGGTGCGAATATTGGTATATTGAGGGTTGATCATCCAGACATTTTAGATTTTATAACTTGTAAAGATAAAGACAATAATTTGAACAATTTTAATTTATCGGTTGCAATTACGAAAGAATTTATGTATTCGTTAAAAAAAAACACAGACTATAACCTTTATAA
>JAIRSP010000066.1 GCA_031255375.1 Endomicrobium sp. | reverse complement strand
GCGGTGGAATCGAGCATGGGCGTTTCGTCTTACGGCGAGATGTTAAAAGAACTGTTCCTTGGGAACCGTGCCGGATGTATCGGCGAGACCTCGATACTGCTGATACTGGCGGGCGGCATCTTCCTGCTCGCCACCAAGGTGATCGACTGGCGCGCCCCCGTCGCGATGATAGTAACGATTTTTATCGCGTCATGGGTGGCGGGCATGGGCCCGGTCTTTTCCGTGCTGAGCGGCGGCGTTATGTTCGGCGCGGTCTTCATGGCGACCGATTACACGAGCGCTCCGGTAACGGATTACGGCAAACTGATATTCGGCGCTGGCGCGGGGCTGCTTGCCGTGCTGATACGGAAGTTCGGCAATTATCCCGAAGGCGCGTCTTACGGCATCCTCATCATGAACATGGCAACGCCGTTCCTGAACCGCCTGTTGCATAAAAAATACGGCTATGTCGCGCCTGTAAAGGGGGCAAAAAAATGAAAGATACGATAAAAATGACTGTCGCGCTCGTCCTTTTCGCGGCGGTAGCCTGCGCGGGCCTCGCGGTGGTCTACGATTCGACATCGAAAACCATCGCCGAACGCCAGAAGAAGGATTTGGACGACGCGTTAAAGGGATTGTTTCCCCAAGGCGATGAATTCTTGCCAGTGAGCGCTATGCCGGCGGCTTCTGACAGCAAGGTTTCAATAGGGGACGCTTACTCAGTCAAGAGCGGCGGAAACATCATCGGCAAACAAATCATCAATATTATTTGCTTTGTTGTTTTCTAATACGACTATCTTATCTTTTAAAAAAATATTTTCCTTAACTAAAATATTTTTAATATCAACATTGTTCGTATATATCATAAAAACCATTTTTACCGCATTCTTAATTTCAGCAATTGATCTGAAGTCATTTTTTTTTATTTTCAAATCATTTTTTAAATAAATATAATTTCCACAATAATCGTCGTTTTTTTTTATGCAATAACATAGCATGATTTTTTTATTGTATTCCACATCAAATGTTAACATAAGGGCTTGCATAATTTTTAATGAAACAACACAACCAGATATGTCTCTAAATGGGTATCCTGATCCATGATTTTTTGGATTTATTATAGCTTCTGCATTTGGAATTTTATCGCAATTTGGTTCATGGTGATCAGTAATTATTACATCCATTCCAAGTGTTTTTGCATAGTCAATCTCTTTTGTAGATGATGTGCCACAGTCAGCTGTAATTAAAACTTCAATTTTTTCTTTAATAGCATATTTTAAAAGAATATTATCATGGATCCCATACCCTTCGCTTGATGGGATATACCATTTAACATTTCCGCCTAAGAATCTTATTGTATTAACAATTACATTAACAGCTGTAATGCCATCAACATCTTTATCACCATAAACTAAAATTGTTTTATTTAAATCTATAGCTTTTCTTATTTTTTTGACAGCTATTTCCATATCGTTAAATAAAAATGGATTATATAGACATTCAATACCACCATTGATAAAAATATCAACTTTTTCAATAGTATCTATATGCCTATTTGCAAGCACTTTATTGACAATTAAAGAAAATTTTGGATGAAAGAATGTTGAATGTCTTATTACTTTTTCATCAGTAAATTCTCGCTTTTTCATTTTTTAATTTTTATCATTTATGAACATACGTTTT
The DNA here is from genome assembly GCA_031255375.1 of Endomicrobium sp. Next base: position 1,990 of record JAIRSP010000066.1, on the reverse strand, counting down.
TAATGATTATATTTTGACATTTTTTTTTCTTTTAATAACTTTTAAAACTGCATTAACAATATTTTTATCCTTTAATCCAAATTCGCGAATTAAATCATTCGGATTTCCTGATTCTCCAAATCTATCGTTTACACCAATTATTTCAACCGGTACCGGGTGATTTTTTACTATTACTTCTGATATTGCAGATCCAAACCCACCATAAATTTGGTGTTCTTCGACCGTTACGATTGCGCCACATCTTTTTGCAGCTTCAACAATTGTTTTTTCATCTATTGGTTTAATGGTATGTAAATTTATAACCATTACATTTACATTAATTTGATTTAAGGCTTCTGCAGCCAACAAAGACTCATACACCATTGTCCCACAGGCAAAAATTGCGACGTCGTTTCCATCCTTTAAGATATTTGCCTTACCTATTTCAAATGGGGAATCATAAGTTGTAAATATCGGCGTATTTTCTCTGCCATATCTTATATAAACAGGGCCATCAATATAAGAACTAGCAATCACGGCCTTCTTAGTTTCAACAAAATCACATGGAACTATAACCGTCATTCTAGGTAAACATCTCATTATACTAATTTCTTCTAATGCTTGGTGCGTAGCGCCATCTGGTCCAACCATAAGGCCAGAATGTGATCCAGCTATTTTCACATTTAAATTTGAATAGCAGATCGTTGTTCTTATTTGCTCCCATGGCCTTCCAGTTGAAAAAACACCATAAGTTGATATAAATGGTATAAAACCTACAATGGCAAGTCCAGATGCGATTCCGATTAAATTATTTTCAGCTATACCAACATTAATAAATCTTTCAGGAAATTTTTTTTGAAAATCACTTATTAAAACTGAAGAAGCAGTATCAGCTCCTAAGACAAAAACTTTTTTATTTATTTCACCTAAGTTAATTAACGCTTCCCCAAATCCAAATCTCGTAGCTTTTTTACCATAAATTTTCACTTTATTATTTTTTTCCTTTTTAAAATTATTTGCCCGTTATTTCTGCTAATGCCTTTTCTGTCAATTCTTTTGAAGGTACTTTTCCATGCCATTCAATAGCGTTTTCCATAAAAGATACACCCTTGCCTTTAATTGTTTTCGCTATTATAACCGTTGGAATTTCTTTTTCAGATTTAAATCTCAGATATGCGCTATCAATTTCTTTTAGGTTGTGTCCATCTACCTCAACCGTATTCCATCCAAATGACCTATATTTATATGTCAATGGTTCAACGTTCATTATATCTTTTGTTGCGCCATCTATTTGCAATCCATTATTGTCAATAATTGCGCACAAATTATCAAGTTTGTAATGTGATGCAGACATAGCTGCTTCCCATATGCTTCCCTCTTGTTGCTCCCCATCACCCATAAGTACATATATTTTATTATTTTTTTTCATTTTTTTAATTCCTATTGCAATCCCTACGGCAATTGACAATCCATATCCCAATGAACCTGTGGACACTTCTATCCCAGGTAACTTTTTGTCTTTTGCTGGATGACCTTGGAGTCTACTTTTGTATTTTCTTAAACTGTTTAATTCATCATTACTAAAACATTTAGCATACGCTAAAATTGCATAAAGCACCGGGCAAACATGTCCTTTAGATAAAATAAAATAATCCCTATTTTGATCTTCCATATTTTTACAATCAAATTTCATGTGTTTAAAATACAGCGACACCAAAAGTTCAACTGATGATAAACTTCCACCTGGATGACCAGAGCCTGCATTGTAGATCATACTTATAATATCCTTTCTAATATTAGCGCATATTACATTTAAATTTAACATCTCTGACATTTTTTATATATCTCCTTTTAATTGATAAGCGCAAGTATAATCAATTTGTTAAAGAACGCAATTTTTTGCAAATTATTTTTTATAATGAAATCAATAAAAAATATCAAAATTGTTTTTCAATTTCCTTTATTTTTTTTATTCTTTCGTAATGTCTATTTTCAAATTTAGTTTCAAGAA
>JAIRSP010000065.1 GCA_031255375.1 Endomicrobium sp. | reverse complement strand
ACTAATATAGCGTCTATATCTTGTGAAGAAATCAGTTTTGACATAGTATAATCATAACAAGTAAGCATTGTTATCTTCTCGTTAAGTTGTTTCTTTTTTAAAATAGTTAAAATTGTCTTTTTATTAATTTTGTTCATAAACAATTTACATGTCTTACATTCAATGATACAAATTTTTCACACAATTCAACATAATTTTTTAATCTTCTGTTGGTTTTGTGTCAATAATTTTGTTTTTAAAATATCACTTATATCTACATTTAAAATTGGATGTATAAAATTATGTATTATTTCAGATAATGGAATTAAAACAAATAATCTATTTTGCAATTCCATATGAGGAATAAATAAGTTAAATTTTGTACCTGGAATAGTATCAATGGCAATTATTTCATTCCCAAAAAAAAGTATATCAATATCAATAACGCGAGGACCCCATTTCATTGTTTTTTTTCTACCTAAAATATTTTCAATATGTTTTATTAAAATAAGCAAATCAATGGAACATATATTTGTCAGAACATTAATAGCAATATTATAAAATTCATTTTGCCTTGGACCAATAGGTGAGGTTTCGTAAAATGAAGATATTTTTTTAATAATTATACAACCGCTACTTTGCAAAAAAAATAACGCAGAAATTATATTTTTCTCTCTATTGCCAATATTTGATCCTAAACTTAAATATACATTATTCATTTTAGTTTAATTCTACCTATTTAACATCAATTAAGCCATAACAAAAAAATTTTCCTTGATTTCCGCATTATTAAAATATATCATATTACAGTTCTTGTGATTTGTGATTTTTATAGATTTACAATTTGATAAAAATTACGGAATTTTCGGCGGTGTAGCTCAGCGGTAGAGCAAAGGATTCATAAGCCTTTTGTCGTAGGTTCAACTCCTACCACCGCCATAAACGTTATACACGCCACTATATAATTATACTTAAATATTAACAAACTGTAATCAAAAAATTATAAGATTTGAAATATATTATAAATATGTAAAAAATAATGAAACAAATAATAAATGTAAATTTAAAAACAAGTAAATATGATATTGTGATTTCACAATCAAATTATGATTTTCTCGAATGTCTCACAAAAACAACGAAAGCAAAAACATTGTTTGTAATCACTGACAAAAATGTAGAAAAATTTCATTTAAAATATCTTATAAATATCTTAAAACAAAAAAAATATAAAATTAAAATTTCAGTTATACCATCTGGCGAAATAGGAAAAAGCATAAAAAATTTATCAACTTTATATTCAAAAGCAATTAAAGCAGGTATTGATAGATGTAGTTGCGTAATCGCACTTGGAGGTGGTGTTGTTGGTGACATAGCCGGGTTCTTTGCTGCAACATATATGCGTGGAATAAAATATATTCAAGTACCAACAACATTACTTGCAATGACAGATTCATCAATAGGTGGAAAAACAGGAATAAACACTAATGACGGTAAAAATATTATTGGCGCATTTCATCAGCCTAGTTTAGTTTGGATAAATTCTTTGTTTTTGAATACATTGCCAAAAAAACATATTAGGAATGGATTTGCTGAAATTATAAAATATGCTTTTATTTTCAATGTAAAATTCTTTAATTATCTATTAAAAATAATCGACAAAAAAAATATATCGTCAAAAGATTTTAATTATATAATTTACAAAAGTTGTTTTTATAAAGTTAAAATAGTAAAAAAAGATGAAAAAGAAATGATCGGATTACGAGAAATTTTGAATTTTGGTCATACATTTGCTCATGCTCTTGAAACAATTACAAAATATAAAAAATTTTTACACGGAGAGGCAGTCGCTATAGGTATGCTTTTTGCTACAAGACTTTCTTTGGCATTAAAAATATGTAAAACTGAAACATACAATAAAATCAAAAAAATTCTAATAAAAGCAAATTTCGTTTTAAAAATAAATTACGATGAAAAACAATTATTAAAAATCATGAAAAGAGACAAAAAAACTAACAATGGAAATATTAAATTTATTCTTATTAAGAATATTGCAGAGACGGTTACAAATTATATTAACGACGACGTTGTTTTGGATACTATAAAAAACTTTATAAAACATGGTTAAACAAACATAAATGAAAAAAATACTAATCATAAATGGTCCAAATATTAACATGCTAGGTAAAAGAGAACCGTCTATTTATGGGAACGATACCATCAAAGATATTGAAAAAAAAATAATTACACTTGCAAAAAAAGTAAGTTTAAGTATTGATTTTTTTCAATCAAATTATGAAGGAGAAATTGTATGTAAAATTCAAAACAGCAAAGAAATTTCAGGTATAATTATAAATCCAGCAGCGTACACACATACATCGATAGCCATAAGAGATGCTCTTTCAATAATTCATTTGCCAATAATCGAAGTTCATATCTCAAACATCTATGCTAGGGAAAGCTTTAGACATAAATCTTACATTGCACCAGTAGTTACAGGACAAATATCTGGACTTGGTACCGATGGATATCTTTTAGCATTAAAAAAACTCATTAAAATAATAAAATAATTAAATTAATTAATAAATGTATATGCGCATGCTATTGGTAAAATGCTAACTTTTATACATAATGTTGAGGAGATCAATGATATCTATAACAACAAAAAAACCCTAGAGAATCATTTGACATATACTCTCTAAGGTCTTAATACGATTTTATGAACTAAATTTTTCTTATGTTCGCTGCCTTTGGGCCTTTGTCTGAACTAACGACTTCAAATTCAACACTATCTCCCTCAGCCAACGATTTAAATCCATCTGACTGAATGGCTGAATAATGTGCAAAAACATCTCCAGATCCATCGTCATTAGAAATAAATCCATAACCTTTTTGATCATTAAACCATTTTACTTTACCTTGTGCCATTGCTACAACTCCTTATTTTTCTATCAATATTAATAGTAACAAAACGTTACTACTTGTGATTCCTACAGCATTGTAGTAGAATAATTGTGTAATGTCAAGCCGTGGCTTGTATAGGTTCCTTACTACATATAACGCAATCATAGAGAGTATAAATAGTGATATATTATTAATATGAAAAGAGATCAAATATTAAGTGTATTAAATAAATATAAATCAGATAGCGTGCTTTTTACAAATAGTAAAGAAATTTTTTATATTACTAATGTAATTCTTGATGGATTTTGGGTTTTGTTTTTGAAAAATAAAACATATGTAATATGTCAAAAAATTATTAAAAATCAAATAAAAATTTTTTTTCGCAAACAAAATTTATATATTAAGAATATAAATTCGTCTTTCTATAAAACTGTAACGAATATTTTAAAGCAAAATAAAATAAGTACATTGCTAGTTGATATTAAATACATGAATGCAGAAGATTTTATATTAATAAGCAAAAATCTAAATCATGAAAAAATTAAAATTGTAATAAAAATTGGTATTTTGGACAATATTAGATTGACAAAAAGTACAAATGAAATTAAAAATTTAAAAACCGCATGTAAAATTACATCTAAGATATGTAATATAATCAAACATGAGTTAATAGTTGGAATAAGTGAGATTGATATTCATTACAGAATAATTGAATTATTTGCTAAAAATCATGTAATCGAAAGTTTTAACCCAATTATTGCATTTGGCATAAATTCTGCAAATCCACACCATAAAAGTTCAAATCGTAAATTAATAAAAAATGACATAATAGTTATAGACATTGGCTGTAGACATAATAATTATTGTTCTGACATAACACGTACTTATTTTATAGGTGAACAAAAAAATGAATATAAAAAAATTTGGAATATTGTAAAAAAAGCACATGATGCTGTATTAAAAAAAATAAAACAAGGAGTTCAAATATCACTTGCAGATAAAACAGCAAGGGATATCATAACAACCGCAGGATATAAAAAAAATTTTATCCATAGTACAGGGCATGGAATAGGTATTGAAATTCATGAATTGCCATCACTTTCATCAAACACAAATGGTATTTTTTTAAAAAATATGGTTGTAACAATAGAGCCAGGTATATATATTAATAATAAATTTGGAGTAAGAATTGAAGATACAGTGTTAATAAATAAGAATAATTCTGAAGTCTTAACTTCTGCAGAGTATTAAATTTGGAGATAAAAAATGATATCAACGTCAGACTTTAAAAACGGAATTAATATTTTAGTCAACAGTGATCCATATCAAATTATTTGGTTTCAAAATCATAAACCAGGAAAAGGTGGCGCAATTATGCGCGTAAAACTTAAACATTTAAAAAAAAAAAATATTATTGAACGAACTTTTAAATCAGGCGAAAAATTTAAAATATTAAATGTTATAAAACAAAAAAAACAGTTTTTGTATAGAAAAGGTGAAAATTATATTTTTATTGATATGAATACATATGAACAAACATCAATCTCTAACACAATACTTGGAGAAACGATAAATTTTCTCACAGAAAATCTAAATGTTGATGCAATATATGTTGAAAATGAACTTATTTGCATAGAATTGCCATCAACAATAGTTGTTACAGTGTCAGAAACAGATCCAGGAATTAAGGGTGACTCTGTAGCAAATTTAACAAAAATTGCTAAACTTGAAACAGGGGCTGTTATTCGTGTACCGATTTTTATTAAAAACGGTGACAAAATAAAAATTGGTACAAAAAACGGTGAATATATGGAAAGAATATGAATTACAACATTTAAACTGCTTAAATTTATAAACAATAAAAAATCGAGGTTAAAATGCACCAACAAAAAATTAAAGAGTTTATAAAATCGATTAAAAATACAGACATTGAAGAAATAAAATATCAAAATAATGAGGATTTTTTTTATTTAAAAAAAAGTGAAGTTAATATAAGAACAGAAACAAATAAAGTAAAAAAAAGTGAAGTTATTAATAGCACAGTAAAATCTTCATTAACAACAATTAAATCAACAATGGTAGGAACATTTATTAATTTACAAAATAATAAACTACCATTTGTAAATGAAGGTGACGATATAGCTATTGGACAAAAAATAGGACAAATTGAAGCCATGAAAATCATTAAAGACATACATTCAGAAGTAAAAGGTAAAATATTAAAAATTTTAGTATCAAACGGTCAGGCCATAGAATACGGGCAAGAATTATTCTTAATTGATATTATAGATATCGTAAACACTAATTAAGACATTAACGCTATAAAAGTATCACAAAAACAAACTTATAAAATGTATATATACAATTAGGAGATAAAAATGTTTGAAAAAATTCTTATTGCAAACAGAGGTGAAATAGCCTGCAGAATTATAAGAGCTTGTAAGGAATTAGGTATTAAAACAGTTGCAATTCACTCTGATGTAGATAAAGAAAGCATGCATGTAAAATTAGCAGATAAAGCAATATGTGTTGGCAATGCAAATGCTTCAGAAAGTTATATGAACGTCCCAAGTATCATAGCGGCTGCAGAAATTTCTGGTGCAAATGCAATTCATCCAGGATATGGATTTTTATCAGAAAATGCTTATTTTGCTGAAGTATGCGAAGCTTGCGGATTTAAATTTATTGGTCCATCAAAAAAAGTAATAGAACAAATGGGTGATAAAATTAACGCTATAAAACTTATGAAAAAGTATGGTATTCCGGTAATTCCTGGATCTGATGGACCAATAAATAATATTAATAGTTCTAAAATTTTTTCTATAGCAAAAAAAATAGGATATCCAATAATTATCAAAGCAAGTATGGGTGGAGGTGGAAAAGGTATGAGGATAGTCATATCAGAAGAAGCACTACAAAGCTCTATAATTGCTGCTCAAACAGAGGCAAAAGCAACATTTGGAAATTCTGATGTATATATAGAAAAATATATAGAAAAACCACGTCATATAGAATTTCAAATACTCGCTGACAAATACGGTAAAACAATTTATCTTCCAGAAAGAGATTGTTCAATACAAAGAAAACATCAAAAACTTATTGAAGAAACTCCATCTACATCAATAAACGATACATTAAGAAAAAAAATCGGCAAAATAGCAAGGAATGCCGCTTTAGCTATAAAATACGCAACAGTTGGAACAATTGAGTTTTTATTAGATAAAAAAAATAATTTTTATTTTATAGAAATGAACACAAGAATTCAAGTAGAACATCCGATTACAGAAATGCTTACTGGCTTTGATTTGGTAAAAGAACAAATAAAACTGGCTTACGGAGAAAAACTTTCAATTAATAATGAAAAAACAAAAATTATTGGACATGCTATAGAATGCAG
>JAIRSP010000064.1 GCA_031255375.1 Endomicrobium sp. | reverse complement strand
GTTGGATTATTTGGATAATTAACAAAAATCAATTTTGATTTTTCAATAATATTGTTTGGAATTGAATCTAAATCAGGAATAAAATTATTTTCTTTAAGCAATGGCATAAAGTACGGTATTCCATCACTAAAAATAGTTCCAGTATTATAGACAGGATATCCTGGCTCTGGAATTAAAACTATGTCACCAGGATTTACAAATCCAAGATGGATATGACCTATTCCTTCTTTTGATCCTATTAAAGCGCAAACTTCTTTTACATTTAAATCAACATTGAATCTTTTTTTATACCATTTTACAACAGCCTCTCTATATGAAAATAAACCAACACCAAAAGGATATTGATGATTAGTCGGATCAGCTACAGCTTCTTGAATTGATTTTATTATATGATTCGGAGTTGGAAGATCTGGATCTCCGACTCCGAACGATATTATATCTTTACCATTTTCAATTGCTTCCTTTTTTTTTCTATCTATTTCGATAAAAAGATACGGAGGTAATTTGCTAAGTTTTTTATTATATATTACTTTCATTAATTTCCTCTCTACTATTTTATATACTACACAGTTATCAGCAAGAACATTAATTAAATATTTTTTATATTTAAAACATCGGACATATCATATAACCCTGGATTTTTATTGACTATCCATTTTGCGGCTATTATAGCACCAGATGCAAATGTGTCCCTAGAATGTGCCCTATGAATTAACTCAATTCTTTCTCCTGGACCAGCAAAATACACAGTGTGATCACCGATAATATCTCCCGCCCTTACAGAGGATAATCCTATTTCACCCTTATTTCTAATAGTATTTTTTAAATGTCTATCGTAAACAAAAATATTATTATCATCAATATTTTTGCACAAAGATGATTTTGCTGCAATTTCAGCAAGTTTCATAGCTGTCCCAGATGGAGAATCCTTTTTTTTATTATGATGTAATTCAACTATTTCAATATCATAGTCAGAAATCTTTTTGGCAATGATCTCTACTAGCTTAAATAAAATATTCACACCAATTGACATATTTGGAGAAAAAACAATTGGAATATTTTTAGATGCATTAATTATTTTATTTTTTTGATCTTTATCAAAGCCAGTTGTTCCAATAACCATAGGTATTTTAAAATTTTTAATAATCTCTAAATTTTTTAATGTACTATTCGGGCTCGTAAAATCTATTAAAGAATCAGTTTTTAATAAAAATTTTTCTAAATCTTTTGCTGGACGTATTATTGGATCGCCAGTGCCAATTGCTTCATTACTATCAGATTCAAAAGCTTCTATAATTCTTATTTTCTTATCCAGTTTAGCAAGTTTAATTATTGCTTTACCCATTCTTCCAGAAGATCCACAAATTACAATTTTCATTTTAAAACTCCACAGTCTTTCAAAATTTTTATAAAATTTATTTTATTATTTTCCTCCATTTCGCACATCGGAAGTCTAAATGATAATTCACACATTCCTAACAATGATGCAGCCGTCTTTATTGGAATTGGATTCGTTTCTATAAACATTGATTTCATCAGTGGTAACAACTTGTAATAAATTTTAACTGCATTTTTTATATTTCCATTTTTAAACTCTTTAACAAATAATACAACATCACCAGGAACAATGTTGGATAAAATTGAAATTACACCAGTACCACCTATTGATAATACTGGAATAGTAAGCACATCATCACCTGAAATAAGATCAATAGTAGGAGCCAAATATTTTATAGCGCTCATTTGTTCTAATGATCCTGAGGCCTCTTTTATTCCAACAATATTTTTACAATCTTTAAAAAGGGTTGCAACTGTTATCGGATCAATATTCACAGAAGTTCTACCTGCAATATTATAAAGAATAATAGGAATATCAACTCTATCGGCTATGCTTTTAAAATGAGTATACAAACCTTTCTGTGTTGGTTTATTATAATAAGGCGAAACTATCAGCGCTCCATCACAGCCTATTTTTTTTGCAAATTTTGTAGAATGTATAGCTTCATCCGTAGAATTAGAACCAGTCCCAACAAGTACTTTAATTCTATTTTTTACATTTTTTACGCAAAACCTTGTGATTTCTTCGTGTTCATCCCATGTTAAAGTTGACGACTCACCTGTCGTTGCACAAACCACAATACCATCTACTTCATTTTTACATTGAATCTCAATTAATTTTTCCAACGAATCAAAATCAATTTTATTTCTCTTGAATGGTGTAATTAATGCAGTATACACTCCAGAAAACATAAACTTCCTCACATTATTTTTTTATACACAAAATATTTTTTATTTATACTATAAAATTTATAAAACATAAATTTATATTTCAATCGTACCTCTAAAAGATATATATGCAGGACCTTCAAGTGTAACATTATCAACTTTATCATTATTTTTTTTTCTTAATGAAACAAACAACTTGTCCCCTCCTTTCGTAATTACGCAAACAGGTGATTTAACAAAATTTCTAATAACCGAAACAATGGCACTTGCAGTTACGCCTGTCCCACAAGCAAGGGTCTCATCTTCAACACCTCTTTCGTAAGTACGCACAGATATAGTTTTATTATCTATAATTTTTACAAAGTTAACATTAACACCATTTGGAGTAAATTTTTCATGATATCTAACAGATCTACCATATTTAACAACATTGATATCTATAATATTACAATCCACAAATATAATCGCATGCGGTACACCTGTATTTATAAAATCAATATTAAATTCTTTTTCATCTATCAAAACCTTTATGTCTTTAACCAAATCTTTCGGATTATACAAGTAAACCCTCACGTTATTTTTATCGGTTTCTAAAATTTCAGCATTTACAGTACCAGCATCAGTTTCGAAAGACATTTTTAAATTTACTAAACCAATTTCATATGCAAATTTTGCAATCGATCTACTTCCGTTTCCACACATAGAAGCAAAAGATCCATCAGAATTAATGTATTTCATTTTAAAATCAACAAACATATTACTTTTCTCAAGTAATATCAAGCCATCTGCACCTATCGAGTATTTTCTATCGCATATTTTTTTTGCAAGAGCTTGATAATCCAAGCATTTAATTATTTCTTCTCTATTATCTATCAAAATAAAATCATTTCCTGCAGCGGTTAGTTTTGAAAAATTAATTTTCATCTTTACTATTCCTCGTTTAATAATAAATCTTTAAATTTTGCTCTTTTTTTTATTATATAAGCTTTATTGTCATCAACTAGTACTTCAGCAAGTGGCAGTCTTGAGTTGTACCAAGAAGACATTGAAGAACAATACGCTCCAGCACAATTTATAAGTATATATTCTCCCTGCTCTAATATTGGTAGTATTCTATCTTTGCCTATAAAATCACCGCTTTCGCATATTGGTCCAACAATATCAGTTACAATTTTTTCGGAATTTACTTTTTTTACTGGTATAATTTCATGATAAGCATTGTATAGAGTAGGTCTAATCAAATCATTCATTCCAACATCAGTAATAATAAAATTTTTATTATCAGAAAATTTTCTGTATATAACTTTTGCAACAAGATATCCAGCATTTGCAACAATGGAACGCCCAGGCTCTAAAATTATTTTTTTATTTTTACCAAATATTGAAAGTAATTTTGATATTAGATACTTTGGAGATAGTGATTTTTGAGTTTTATTATACTTAACACCTAATCCACCTCCACAATTTATGTATTCAATGTGTATATCATTATCTTCTAAATCGTCAATTATTTTTTTTATTTTTTTTGCAGCAATTTCGAATGGTTTAATATCAAAAATTTGAGAACCAATATGAAAATGAATACCAGAAATTACAATATTTTTTTTATTTTTTGCCGCTAAATATACGTTTACAGCATCTTCGTACGCTATTCCAAATTTTGTACCCTTTTTCCCGGTAACTATGTAAGAATGTGTATCAGGATTAACATGTGGATTTATTCTAAATGAAATTTTTGCTTTTGTTTTAATTTTGCCAGCAATTTTGTCTATTGCATTTAATTCTTCAATAGACTCAACATTAAACATAAGAATTTTATTTTTTAAAGCATATTCTATCTCCTCTGGAGTTTTCCCAACTCCAGCATATACTATTTTTGAAGGATCAAAACTTGCGTTTAAACATTTATATATTTCTCCCCCTGAAGTTGTGTCAGCACCACTACCGGCATCAGCAAGAAGTTTTAAAATTGTTTTGTTCGAATTCGATTTACATGCAAAACACACAATGTTATCAGCATTACTAAAATTCAACGCTTCTTTATAATCTCTAAAATTATTCATTAATTTATTTTTTGAATAAACATACACTCCAGTACCATACTTCTTTGCTATGTCATACACTTTTGTGTTTTCTATATACAAATCTCTGCCTTTAAAATTAAGCATTGTCTTCTCCAGTCACAACATTTTGTATTAACATAAAATTTTACATAAATAAATAAGTATAACAATAAATACAATATAGCGTTTACGAAATAATGTTTATAACATTTCTGTTTTTAATTTAATATTAATATTTTTTATTTGACGCAAAATAGATTTTCTTGAAGTTCCACCATAAGAAGTTTTTTTATTTATTATTTTATTAATGTCTAGATACTCAAATATATCTTTTTTGAATATTTTAGAAAATTTATTATATTCCTCAAGCGAAAGATCATTTAACGTTTTAAGGTTTTTTTTACAATAAATAACAATATTTTTTACTATACCATGTGCAATTCTAAACGGCACATTGTTTTTAGCTAAATAATCTGCTATTTCGGTAGCAGAAATGAAGCCCTTTTCTGTACTTTCAAAAACTTTATTTTTAACAAATTTCAAACTATCAATTATCTCTGCAATAACATCAAGACACATTTTTGAGTTATCCAAAGAATTAAAAACAAGCAATTTGTCCTCTTGTAAGTCTCTATTATAAGCCAAAGGTAAAGACTTAATCATCATTAAAAGTGCAACAAGATCACCGATAACCCTTCCAGATTTACCTCTTATGACTTCAAGCGAATCTGGGTTTCTTTTTTGCGGCATTATTGATGATCCAGAAGTAAATTTATCATCTATTGTCACATAATCAAATTCAGGATTCATCCATAAAATTATTTCTTCACAAAATCTCGTCAAATGTATCATTGTTAATGACATACAAAAAACAAACTCAATAGCAAAATCTCTATCACTTACGGCATCCAATGAATTTTCACTTATATTTTCAAAATTAAGAAGCTGTGCTACATAATGTCTGTCAATATTAAAAGATGTTCCCGCTAATGCAGCGCTACCCAATGGTAAAACATCCGTTCTTCTATAACAATCAAAAAGCCTCTCTTTATCTCTTTGTAACATCCACGCATATGAAAGAAGATGATGCGCAGCTAAAATTGGTTGTGCTGGCTGTAAATGAGTAAATCCAGGCATTATAACATCAATATTTTTATTTGCTTTCACAATGATCGATCTTTGAATTTTTTTTATAATTTCTATAATAATTTTAATTTCTTGCTTTAAATAAATCCTCAAATCAGTAGCCACTTGATCATTTCTGCTTCTAGCAGTGTGCATTTTGCCACCAATTGGGCCAATTCTTTTTATAAGTTCTTTTTCAATGGCAAAGTGTATATCTTCATCCTCAGGAAGTTCCCATTTTTCTTTAATATTTTTTAAAATGTCATTCAATCCAGAAATAATTTTCTCACCATCAGAAATAGTTATAATCTTTGTTTTAACAAGCATTTTTGTATGAGCTATAGAACTATTAATATCAACTTCTGCCAATCTATTATCAAATGAAAACGATCCTATAAATTGTTCAAAATTTTTCATTAAAATATACCTTATAAATTATACACATGATTTTTTGATCTTATAAATTTAATAAAACTATATCCAATAATTATAGTATAAAAATTACGAATCAAACAAACAGCATACATTTTATTACATATAAACACAAAGTATTCGTTGCTAGAATAATACAAATATATTATCAAAAATTCATTTTTAATAAGTATAAAATATTAAAAACATCTTTCGTATTTAAGTGATATCATTGTATTGAATTGTTTATCATTAAATTGAACGACACTGCCGTATCCATATATAATATTCAATAGTAAATTATTAGTAATTTTGTATATTATTTCTATATCTTGATAACAAGGTAACAAATTAAACTTATTAAAAATAATTGAATATGCAATAAAAATTCTATCTGACAAACTTTTTTCAATTGAATACTTTGAGCAAAAAAATATATTTGCAAAAGTTGGATTATTTATAACAGAAATATTATCATCATTATTTGGAAAATATGAAACATTAAAATTATCTATAAATTTTGTTTTACGTAAAATATTTCTTATAAAAGGGATTGAAATGTTTTTGTTGATTATATTTAAAAACTGTCGTTTAATTTCAAAATCTAAATAATCTCTAAATTCTAACAAATTAAATTCTGTATTTATAATATTCATATTTTTTGAATCATTATTGTTTAAATAAAATTGTAAATTTGATATGTTGCTTCTCGGTATAAATAGTTTCATGTTTTTAAATCTAGTTGTTACTTTTGAATTTTTTGATGTTTCACATTCAGCCGAAAGATAAATATCATCATGATTTAATATTTCTAATTTAGCATTCAATATATTAAATTCATGACCAAAATAATTTAACCATCCTCTCAAACTTTCAATTACTCCATTAACATTCATATCATCGCATGTTCCATTTATAAATACAAATCCTTTTACAAAAGCCGTAACAAAAGAATTTTCGAATTTTGTTCCACCATTGCTTTTTAATTCTAAATCGAATTTTGTACTCTTAGGAAAAACAAAAAAATTATTGTTGCTATCGCTAACAGTTTTATTTCCAGGGAATGTAAAATGCGTATTTTTAAACAAAATAGATCCGGAAACATTTGGTTTTTTTGTAGTACCATATATCCTAAGATTAAAACACGATTCACCAACAGAATTATTTTGTAATAATTTATGATTCATTATTGCGATTGTATTTATTGGTAATTGTGGAACATTTAAATATATACCATTATTGTCAGTTATTAATCTTATGTCAAAATTGTTTATATTAAAATTATTTGTTTCAATTTGTCCATAAATGTTTAAAGTCCCTTTACCGGATTTAAAACTAAATTTATCAAACTTAATAACACCTTTGTCAACAGACATTTTAATCGACGCATCGGTTATTTTATCAATATAATTTCTCAATTTAAAAAATCCATTACTTATTAAAAGACTAGCATTGTTATGTATTTTTTCAAGATTGCCATTGATAGATCCTTTTAACAACATTTTCCCAGAACTTTGTTTAATAAATCCATTAGATATATATTTCAAAATAGCTAGTTTATTATCCTCTATACTATAAGAAATATCTACTGATTTATTTTTAATTTTATTTACATTATTATTAAAAAACAAAAATGGAAAGCTTCCATTAGCGCATACATACAATTCATTCAACTTAATTAAATTAAATCTCTTCAAAATAATAATGCTATCTGATAAATCAAAATTAATATTAAAATTATCATAAAGAATTCCACCTATTGAGCCATTTGTTGATATCAATGTTACATTTCCGTTTAAATTGTTGGATTTTCCAAACACAATCATATTTATATCGACTTTTCCACTTGCAGATATAGGTAAATTTAAAATATTTGCAACTAAATTAAGATCAATATTTAAACATTTTATATTTAAATCAAAATTATTTTTAGAGTAATTTGTATTTAAATTAAAAAGAAAATTATTTTTTAAAAAATTAAGTTTAATGTAAACGGTTTTATCAAAAACAATAGAACCCATATAGCATGAATCGTAAGTATTTGATTT
>JAIRSP010000043.1 GCA_031255375.1 Endomicrobium sp. | reverse complement strand
CACAATATGATATTAACAGTATAAAAAAATCTAAAAATTTACATTTTATATCTGAATTTATATGTTTAAAGATTTTATAGTCAATTTTTATAAATTTTTTATGCACTGTTTTAAACAATGATAAAAACTTATTTTTTTTGTGATCATGCTTATTAGAAAATATGGTATTTGTAATAATTTTATTTTTACTAACATATATTTCATTACATTGTATACTATGTGTTGGCACAATACAATGCAAGATCGTGATAAATATTAAAAATCTGTATATAACAGAATTTTGTAACATTCTGAGAAATGATAAATTTAAACAAGACAGTTTTTTTATAAAATTTATTATCAAGTATAACATAATTAATTTACAATTTTTTTATTAAACGATAATGTGCAATCATGATAATTATTACAAATTTTTAAAATAAAAATTACATTATATAAAATAATTGATAATGATATATTGCACATGTTCGTTTTTGAAATTTGATTGTATAATTAATATATTTATATGTCTTAGAAAAGATAACATTCCATAATGCTGTTTTATGATCATGCGAGTGTTATTATTATAGCATATAAATTGCAAGAGGACAGCATGATATTATATAAAAGATTAAACGAGTGAATATTTTTAAGAATAAAAATTGCAAGTTTATTTATTAAATGATAGGATGGATAGTGATTTTTTTGTTGCAGTTGAATAAAAATATAGGCGGTTGTATTTTCTAGATTTGCAACAAATAACATTATGAAAATGTGTTATGATAAATGGAAAAAGAAGAAACCATAAAAACACCATATTATTTGATTTATGAGGAAAGATTACTCGAAAATTTAAAAAAAATTGAGTTTTTGCGTAATAATTCTGGAGTTAAACTGATTTTAGCTTTAAAATGTTTTTCTACATGGAAAACATTTGATTTGATTAGTAAATATATGGATGGAACAACTAGCAGTTCTTCATATGAAGCTATATTAGGCTATGAAAAATTCGGGAAAGAAACACATGCCTTTAGCGTAGCTTATTCTGATGATGATATAAACGTAATTAAAAATATATGTGATAAAGTTATATTTAATTCTGTATCGCAACTTAAAATGTTTTATAATAAAGTTAAAGATATTAAAGTTGGACTAAGGATAAATCCAGGTATTAGTTATTCACGTTTTGATTTAGCTGACCCAGCAAGAAAATATTCTAGATTAGGAGCTATATCTAAGAAAGATATTATGTTTGCAACGAATTATGTTAATGGTTTAATGTTTCATTATAATTGCGAAAACGATAACTTTGAAAGTTTTAGCTATATGCTTGACAAAATATCAAAAAAATATAAAGAAATTTTAAATAAAGTTGAATGGGTTAGCCTCGGCGGCGGATTATCATTTACAAAAAATGGTTATCCATTGAGTGAATTTTGCAAAAAATTAAAAAGTTTTGGAGAAAAATATAAAATTCAAGTTTATTTAGAACCCGGCGAGTCCGTTGTTAGTGAAAGTTGCGAGCTTGTTACCAGTGTATTGGATATAGTAAAAAATATTAAAAATATAGCTATAGTTGATTCTTCCACTGAGGCACACATGCTTGATTTACTTACATATAATACCGTTGCTAAAATTAGCGAAGAGATTGTTGGTAAAAACGAATACATTGTAGCTGGAAATTCTTGTCTTGCAGGTGATATTTTTGGTGAATATAAATTTAAGAATAAACTTAAGATTGGTTCTAAAATACGATTTCTAGACGCTGGTGGGTATACTATAGTAAAAAAAAATTGGTTTAATGGATTAAAAATGCCGTCAATTGTTATTAAAAAACTTAACGGTGATGTAGAAATTGTAAAAAAATTTTTGTATAAAGATTTTCTGTATAATTTATCGTAGCACTATGCTATATATATTTATTGTAAATTATACTGTAATAATAAAATTGAGAGATTTAAAATGAAAAAAAATGTTCTTATCATAGGAGCAGGTGGAGTATCACATGTTGCTACTCATAAATTTGCTCAGAATAATGATTTGTTTGGCAATATTTATTTAGCTTCAAGATCAATTGAAGATTGTAAACAAATACTAGAAAGTATAGAGCGTAAGAAGAATTATAAAAATTCCTTAAAAAAAATTCAAATAAAAAAAGTGAATGCCTTAAATGTGTCTGAAATAATTGAGTTGATAAAAAATCTTAATATTTCTATTACAGTTAATTTGGCATCAGCATTTTGTAATATGTCAATTTTGGAGGCATGTATAGAAACGCGTTCTTCATATATAGACACTGCAATACATGAAGAGCCATATAAAGTTTGTGAAAATCCACCATGGTACGCAAATTATGAGTGGAAACGCAAAGATAGGTGTAATGGAAAAATAACTGCAATATTAGGCTCAGGATTTGACCCTGGGGTTGTAAATGCTTACGTTTCATATGCGAAAAAACATTTTTTTGACACAATAAGTACGATAGATATTATGGATGTAAATGCGGGTAAACATGGCAAATACTTTGCTACGAATTTCGATCCTGAAATAAATTTTAGAGAATTTGCAAAAGCGTGGGTGTGGATAAACAGAAAATGGGTTTGCAAATCAGTTCATTCTGAGAAAATGATTTATGATTTTCCTGTAATAGGAAAGCAAGTCTTATATTTAAGTGGCCATGATGAAATACATTCTCTTTCAAAGAATATTGACGTAAATTCAATAAGATTTTGGATGGGATTTAGTGATCATTATATAAACTGTTTTAACGTTCTTAAAAATATAGGGCTATTATCAGAAATACCAATAAAAACCAGGGAAGGAGTTGAGGTTGTACCATTAAAAGTCGTAAAGGCATGTCTGCCTAACCCAAAGTCATTGGCTTCTCATTATGTTGGAAATACTTGTATAGGTGATTTAATAATTGGAGAAAAAAATGGATATAAAAAAGAAGTTTTTATATACAATATAAGTGATCATAAGGCATGTTATAATGAGGTAGAATCACAGGCTATCAGTTATACGGCTGGTGTTCCAGTTGTTGCTGCTGCTATTTTGGTAGCCAATGGAAAATGGGATACTAAAAAAATGATGAATGTTGAAGAGCTTGACCCAGATCCGTATATTTTACTTTTAGAGAATATGGGATTGCTTACTTCCTTTAAAACTTTTTAAAAAACATAATTTTTAATGTCCGATAAAACTTTTTAAAAAACATAATTTTTAATGTCCGATAATAAATATTATGTTAAGTATAATATATGTTTTTATAAGTTATGAACATAAGATAATTTATTAACTTTATTTAAATTTATATTTATAAATATAGATAATTTTGATTCTAATTATACTTAACTTTAATAGTTATAAAATATCATTCACAAAAATTAAAAATCAAATATATCCATAGAAATAAAATAATAATGTGAAATGATATTTATTAATTGAATTGAATTATAAGGATATTAATATAATATTGAATTGAAATAATTTGAATATTATAAAAATTTACTTTCTATAATTGTTTCGGCAATTTGAACTGCGTTTAATGCAGCTCCTTTTAACAAATTATCTGATACTATCCAAAATGTTAAGGCATTATTGTTTACCGTTGATATATCTTTACGAATTCTTCCAACATATGTTACTTGTGTATTTTCTGCAAATAATGGCATTGGATATTTTTGTTTTGATGGCTCATCAAAAAGAGAAACACCATTGGCATTTGATAATATTTCTTTTGCTTTTTCTGGGTTAATTGGTTTTTCAGTTTCAATCCATACACTTTCAGAATGCGATCTAAAAACTGGAACTCTTACGCAAGTAGCACTTACTTCTATTGAATTGTCTCCAATAATTTTTTTTGTTTCATTTGTCATTTTCATTTCTTCTTTTGTATATCCATTATCAGTAAAAAGGTCTATTTGAGGTATTAAATTAAATGCTATTGGATAATAAAATAATTTTCCTTTGTTTTTTAGTAGTTCAGTATTTGTTTTTGATATACTCCAGTTTTCTATTTGATTTTTAAGTTCATTGATAGCTTTTTGTCCTGCACCTGAGACAGCTTGATACGTTGAAACTATAATTCTTTTTATCTTTGCAAAATCATGCAAAGGCTTTAAAACAACTACCATCTGAATCGTTGAGCAATTTGGATTTGCAATAAGTTTTTTATTTTTTTTTAATTCGTGTGAATTTACTTCAGGAACAATCAATGGTGTGTTTTTGTCCATTCTCCACGCACTTGAATTGTCTATAACAAAACATCCGTTATTAGTAAAAATAGGTGCAAATTCTTTTGATATTTTTACACCCGCACT